>NZ_JBQKIK010000001.1:0-254015 GCF_052117805.1 Bilifractor sp. LCP21S3_F8
TCCGTAATTCGCTGGCAAAGGCGGGTTTAGCGGCATAAAGATCCTATCTGATTGCCTGTATTATTGAGTTTTCAAGGTGCGAAGCCCATTTTTGCTATGGGAAGTTTTAGTAAATATGACTTTAATTCCGAAGTCGATGCTCCCTTGACCCTTTATGCTAAATATGTGCCCAAGACAGATACCGGGTATTCAGTTCGTTATTGGATTGAGTATCAGACGGATGCTACCTCCAATGACGGAAGAGGGAGCTGGGGATATAAATTTGTCGGAAGGGAATCACGGACGGGGACAACCGGAAGCAACGCTGAGTATGACGGTGATTATATCTTCAAAGCGCCGGTTAATCTTGTTCAGTATGGATATAGACTGAATCCAGAAAAAACAAAGACGATTCCGATTGCAGCTGATGGAACAACTATATTGGATGTCTATTATGACTGCAAGGCATATAATATTGAATTTCATTTCCCTGGGCCTGATGGCGAACAGCATACAGTTTCAGACGAGAATGTCAAGTTCAGTGCAAGCCTGGCATACCTGTGGAAACAGATATATGACATTATGCCCAAAGATAAATTGTTCGATGGAAATCACAGATTTGCGGGTGGTCCCGATACTAGATTTGTTGATGATGATAGTGAGCTGTCAACTATGTTGGATAGAGGTAACAGCGTATATAACTATCAGGGTATGGGGACCGAAAATTCCTTCTATAATGTATTTTGTGAGACGCTCCATGGGAAGGCGCCTAATGGTCAAACAATTGTACGTAACGTATCGCGCAGAGGATCGGGTGATACCCGCAGCTATTATTTGCATCATTCAGGAGCATTTACTTCAGGTGGAAATGGAGCATTAGACAACGGAGATATTGGCGTAGAGGGCTTCACGCCGGCATTAGATCTATCTGATGGCCATTATTTGGTTTATAAGAATGGAAAAATTGTCGTTTGGTACAGGTATCACCAAGGCTGGGATGATGTTCACCAACTTGTGAATGAGAATGGAAAAGGAGTCAGCTATTGGGGAAAAGACATGCCGCTTAATATATATCTGACACGTAATATCTATACGATTACGTATCATACGGCAGGAGGCCCTTCAATAGATACTGCTTCTGTTCCTTACGAAGATGATGTCAGACAATATGAACCGAAAGAGTACATCGCCGGAAATACACAGATGACTGAGGGTAATCAGAAGCTTGTATTTGCGGGATGGTATAAAGATCCCAGATTAACGGAGCCGTTTGATTTTGACATCACAATGCCGGCATACAATCTGGAACTGTATGCAAAATGGGAGCCAATCAAGTATACTGTTACCTTCGACACAGCAGGCAGCTCAACGATCGCACCCATTAAAAATATTGCATATGGCAGCACAATTGAAAAACCGGCTGATCCGGTTTATGAAGGAAGAATTTTCCTTGGATGGACGCTGAACGGCGAACCTTACAATTTTGCCGACGGGGTCACAGATGACATCACATTAAAGGCTGAATGGAGAAGTATCAAGGCATATCAGGTAACCTATGACTTGAATGGCGGTTCGGGTACGACTCCTGTGGATGATACAGCCTATTATGAAAACGGCAGAGTTGTGGTCGCAGATGCAGGCAGCATCAAGGCACCGGACGGGAAGGTCTTCCTTGGCTGGAAGTGCAGCGGCGATGGAAAAATCTATTATCCGGGCGGCGTAGCACCCATGAAATTCGGTGGAATGACATTTACCGCACAGTGGGGTGATGCCGATACAGCAATTTCCATGAAATATGATTTTAACTTTAAGTCTTATGGAATTGCGGCGGAAGGCAATGAGAGTAAGACCGTTAACGGAATTACGAACAACCGGAGAATAACACTTGCTGATTTTGATACCATGGGGCAGACTCCGAAAGGATGGAGGTTTGACGGCTGGTATCTTGATGCTGATTGCACAGACGGTCCTTACACGGATGTTTTGGTGGATCGGAATGATGAAGAGAAAAATGTTGTATATGCAAAATGGACAAAGATCTCTTCGGATGTCACGCCGAAGCACCATCATCACCATCACCATGGCGACGGTGACAGTCAGAGCGATCGTGTGGAAAACAATGCATTGATTCCCAAGGCAGTTAATGCACAACCAGCCTCGAATCCTCCTGCAGACAGCACCGAGGCGACCGCAGTTGAAAGCGCAGTGAGGCCTGTAGAGACGGTGACCGCTGACAAAGATCAGAAGGTTTTAAGCGCTTCAAGAGGTGCAGGTGCACCTGCAGGACGTTCTGCCGTATCCACAGGTGATAACAGCCAGATAATTATTTTCGGGATTGTATTTCTGATTGCCGGTGCAGGCTTGGCAGTTCTGCTCATGAAAGGATTCCGCTGACCGATGAACAGTGCGAAAAGCTTCTGAGTGCCGTAAAGGATCGAGAGACAACGTATACATTTGTTATGCTGGGCTTATATGCGGGTCTGCGGAGAGAAGAGATTCTGGCGCTTCAATGGGACTGTGTTTTCCTGGATGCGGATGCACCGTATTTGTCCGTGCAGCGTGCATGGCATACGGAAAATAATCATCCGGTGATCACGGATGAATTGAAGACCACTTCTTCACGCAGAAATATTACGCTTCCGGATTGTCTGTTTGAATGTCTTTCGAAAGTGAAGGAGCATTCGACTTCGGACTTTGTGATTGCTAACGATAAAGGTGACCCGCTTACTTATGGGCAGTTTAAATTGCTTTGGAAATATATCGATACAAGAACAGCCGGTGAAAAGCATTACTTCAAGTATGAAAATGGCGTCCGGGTAAAGCATACGTTTGAGGCAAAACTGGGAGAGAAGGCTGGACATAACGGACATGTAGTTTACAGTCTGGATTTCAAGGTGACAGCACATCAGCTGCGTCATACGTATATCACGAATCTCATCCATGCAGGTGTGGATCCGAAGACAGTGCAGTATTTGGCAGGACATTCCCGCAGCAAGATAACGATGGATATCTATGCCAAGGTCAAGTATCACCAGCCGGATCAGGTCATCAATCAGCTTCAGGATGCATTTGACGAGTGGGAAGACGAGGATTGATTCCTACTAATATATTAGAAAGAAGGGCGAGGGGAAAATTGATGCCTTCGCTCTTTCTTTATGCCCTGAATCGACATCCTTAAGCGATCCGGTTTGTTCTGATACAAAGAAATTGTTGGAAAAAGCCAGAGCGAAAGGAGTGTGATCAGCAATGGCAGAGAGAGTTGAGAGAAAAAGGAGTGTTCCTAATTATGGGACGCATGTAATTCATGGACATTCATACTATCGGACAAGAATAAAGGATATCAACGGAAAGGTTCGCCCACTTTATGCAAGTACGCCTGAAGAACTATATAAGAAGGAGAAAGAGCTCCGGGATGAATTGTTCCGAAGAGAAAATCCGACAGTCAGAGAATACAGTGAAAAATGGCTGGAAATGCAGTCGCCCAGGTTGTCTTATGCAACGATGAAAGGCTATCAGAATGCGATTAAAAATTACATAGTCAAACCGCTTGGCGATATGTATATGTCAGATGTCCGGTTGGATGATCTGAGAGTTGCGATGGTGCCAATCTCACAGATGTCATCGAAGACTTATGATCATGTAAATATGCTGATCAAACAAATCTTCAAGTCAGCATTGAGAAGCGGATTCATTGACTATGATTCTTCTGAGGAGCTGCCGGCAAGAGGCGGCGTTCCAGTGAAGCCGAGACAGGCTCTGACAGATGAGCAGGTGAAGACACTACTTGCTTCAATCAAAGAAACGCCGGTCTACCTTTTTATCCTGATTGGTCTGTATGCAGGGCTTCGCCGGGAAGAGATCCTAGGGCTGCAATGGGATTGTGTATTTCTGGATGCAGAAACGCCGTATATTTCTGTGCGGCGGGCGTGGCGCTCAGTCCACAACCGTCCGGAAGTAACAGAAAAGCTGAAATCCAAAGCTGCCAGGAGAGATATCCCGATACCGAAAATATTGCAGAAAGCTCTGCAGAAGGAAAAAGAACTTGGAAAGGGTAATTATGTCATTACACCGAAGGAAGGAGATGGTCCAATATCTTATTCGCAGTACACCCGGATCTGGGATTACGTAAAAGTGAGATCGACCCTGGAAAGAAGATGTTACAAATACGTCAATGGCCAGGCAATCAGGACGACAATCCAGCATAAAAAAGGGGAGCCTGTCCGCAACAATCACAGCATTCACTGCGACATTGATTTTTACGTATCACCGCATATGCTGAGACATACCTACATCACGAATCTCATCTATGCAGGTGTGGATCCGAAGACGGTGCAGTATCTGGCAGGGCATGATAACAGCAAAACAATGATGGATATTTATGCCAAGGTCAAGTATAATGACCCAAGAAAGCTTTCTTCCGTTGTGAAGGAAGCACTTGATAGAAAACCGTCAAATAATACGGACAGCCAGAAAAAATAAAAAATTTAGGCCATTTTCCCAGTTACGTAAGTGGATAATTCCAAGCAGAAATGGCTTAAAATAAGGAAAATTGAGCATTTCATCAATGAGTACGGTCTCAAGAAGGCTCGTCGCGCTCCGCAGTTCTCAAAGAGATAATCAAACAGACTCCCCGCGGAATCTGTTATCAAGGCTCTCTGCTGTCAAGGCGGGGAGTCTTTTTGATTACCGCAGCTGCGCTGCGGCCTGCTCGTCACTGCGGACTCGCAGGTACTCGCGGAAGATGTGCCACAGGCACATCTTCTGATCGCTCGTACAGTTCTCAAAGAGATCATCAAACAGACTCCCCGCGGAATCTGTTATCAAGGCTCTCTGCTGTCAAGGCGGGGAGTCTTTTTGATTACCGCAGCTGCGCTGCGGCCTGCTCGTCACTGCGGACTCGCAGGTACTCGCGGAAGATGTGCCACAGGCACATCTTCTGATCGCTCGTACAGTTCTCAAAGAGATCATCAAACAGACTCCCCGCGGAATCTGTTATCAAGGCTCTCTGCTGTCAAGGCGGGGAGTCTTTTTGATTACCGCAGCTGCGCTGCGGCCTGCTCGTCACTGCGGACTCGCTTTTTTGTTCTAACAGCTATGCGCGTTTTCATATACTTTTTGGATTTCCTCCGGCAAGTGGTCGGGAATCAGTGCCTTTAGTCTGTCCTCACTGCCGTCCTGGATCGCCTGCTCATAATACCAGCACTTGAATTTCAGCATATCCAATACCCGGTTCATGTGCGCAATCTCTGCGTCCATGTGGGCTTTCCGCTCCTCAAACATGGCCTTGCGCTGTGGATAGGTGGACGGCCCTTCTACACACCAATCCATGAATTGCCGGATGTCCTTGATCTCCATGCCGGCCTTTTTCAGACATTCAATGACCCGGAGTGCTTCAATCTCCGTGTCACCGAATTTGCGGATGCCGGATACTCGTTCCATGTTCGGAAAAAGTCCCTGCTTGTCATAATAGCGCAGCGTTGAGATAGGCAATCCGAACATCTCTGCCACCTGTCCAATTGAATACATAAATTTTCCTCCGAAAATTTTCAAAAAATATCTTGACCTAAAGTTAGGTTTAGGCGCTACCATGAGAATACTACAGAGAATATCAAAATGCAAGGAGTGTTCTACGATGAATAAAAAGGTACTAATCATTTCCTCAAGTCCCCGTAAGGGCGGCAACTCCGAAACGCTGGCAGCAGCATTTGCCAAGGGCGCACGGGAGGCAGGTAATCAGGTAGAAACTGTATATCTGCGGGAAAAGCAGGTTGGCTTCTGCAAGGGATGCCTCGCCTGCCTGAAGTTGGGGCACTGCGTCATCCAAGACGATGCCGTGGAAATTGCCGCCAAAATGCACGATGCAAATGTGCTGGTGTTCGCAACGCCTGTCTACTATTACTGCGTCAGCGGTCAGCTCAAGACTATGCTGGATCGTGCCAACCCGCTGTTTGATACGGACTACGCCTTTACGAAAGCCTATCTGCTTGCAGCGGCGGCAGAGGACGCACCGGAAACCTTTGCGGGTACAGAGAAAGCCGTGCAGGGCTGGGTGGACTGTTTCCCCCGCTGTGCGCTGGCGGGCACAGTGTTTGCGGGCGGCGTAAATAGCGCGGGAGAGATCGCAGGTCATGCCGCACTGGAGCAAGCTTATCAGATGGGCAGGGAGGTGTGAGCCATGGCAGTTAAACAAACGGCAGGCAGAGAGGCTTTGGGGGAATTTGCTCCCAAATTTGCGGAATTGAATGATGATGTACTGTTCGGGCAGGTGTGGAGCCGGGAAGACAAGCTTTCCCTGCGAGACCGCAGCATTGTAACAGTGGTGGCGCTGATGGCGCAAGGGCTGACGGATTCGTCTTTTCAGTACCATCTGACAACTGCAAAGAACAACGGCGTGACGAAAACGGAAATTGCGGAGATCCTGACCCACGCGGCATTTTATGCGGGCTGGCCCAAGGCGTGGGCGGCCTTCCGTATGGCAAAGGAGGTATGGGCGGAGGACGATGCTGCCGACGCAAAAGCCAAGCATCAGAATGAAATGGTCTTTCCCATCGGCGCACCCAATGACGCCTTTGCGAAATATTTTATCGGGCAAAGCTATCTCGCACCGCTTTCTACGCAGCAGGTTGGCATTTACAATGTGACCTTTGAACCGGGCTGCCGCAACAACTGGCACATTCATCACGCCAAAAGCGGCGGCGGACAGATTCTTGTCTGCGTAGCCGGGCATGGTTACTATCAGGAATGGGGCAAACCGGCACAGGAGCTGCGCCCCGGCGATGTAGTAAATATCCCTGTGGGCGTCAAGCACTGGCACGGTGCTGCGCCGGATAGCTGGTTCTCTCATCTGGCGGTAGAGGTTCCGGGGGACGAAACATCCAATGAATGGTTGGAAGCCGTGGACAACACAGTATATTTTAAGGCAACAGGCAAGGAGGTCTGAATATGGAAAAACTGAATTTAACACAGGAATGGGATAAGGTGTTCCCGAAAAGTGACAAGGTGGATCACAAGAAAGTAACCTTTCACAACCGCTATGGCATCACACTGGCGGCGGATATGTATACGCCAAAGAGTGTGGTGGACAAGTTGCCCGCTATTGCCGTCAGCGGTCCGTTCGGCGCGGTAAAGGAGCAGTCCTCCGGTCTGTATGCGCAGAAAATGGCAGAGCTTGGCTTCTTGACGATTGCCTTCGATCCGTCCTACACCGGCGAGAGCAGCGGTACACCCCGCTATGTCGCTTCGCCGGACATCAACACCGAGGATTTCTGCGCAGCGGTAGACTTCCTTTCCGTGCAGGAGAATGTTGACCCGGAGCGCATCGGTATCATCGGTATCTGCGGCTGGGGCGGCATGGCGCTCAATGCCGCAGCCATTGACACCCGCATCAAAGCTACTGCGGCTATGACCATGTACGACATGACCCGTGTAACGGCCAACGGATATTTTGATGCTGAGGATTCTGAGCAGGCACGCTTTGAGAAGAAAAAAGCCATGAATGCACAGCGCACCGAGGACTATAAAAACGGCAGCTATGCGCTGACGGGTGGTGTGGTTGATCCGCTGCCGGAGGACGCACCGCAGTTTGTAAAGGACTATTATGCCTACTATAAGACGCCACGTGGCTATCACTCCCGCAGCCTGAACTCCAACGGCGGTTGGAATGTGACCTCCTCGCTGTCGTTCCTGAATATGCCGATCTTGCAATACAGCAACGAAATCCGCTCTGCCGTGCTGCTGGTACACGGGGAAAAGGCGCACTCCCGCTATTTCAGCGAAACAGCGTACAGCAAGCTGACCGGCGATAACAAGGAATTGCTCATTATCCCCGGTGCAAACCACACTGACCTTTACGATCAGATGGATATTATTCCGTTTGAAAAGCTCAACGCATTCTTTACGGAGTATTTGAGATGAAGCGGCATATTATGTGTTTTTGCGTAAGCATCTGAAGGAAGGCGTATATCAAGTTTCTGCTGTTCTGCATCGGATGTACTGAAACGAAATATTTAAGCCATTGAAGAATCGGAATTTGTCTACGATACGTGTAGGTTTGTCAATGATGTGTTACCCATAAAGAAAAGCATTTAGGAAGTAGTCCGGAGATTTCCGGTTAAGTGGCCATGACTTTTTGCTGTACTGAGATCCATTGACATTTGCACACACCAATGCTATGATTTTAAATATTCACTCGGAGGGTGAGCTGTTCGTGGAAACAACAGCCGGATAAGGCGCAGATTGAGATGTCTGTCCCTTGTTCGGCTTTTTTGCGTTCAGAGGCGGATTTTAATGGATTTTCTTTACGAAAATATCAAACAAATTTATTTTGGGTATATTGCTGTGGCCTTTGGCAGTACACGGATCTCATCTGTTTACTCGATTGTGGATATGGCGATGATGGGGCAGTATCCGGGACCGGATGGTACAGCTGCTCTTACTGTGGCCGCGCTTTGGGGTAAATAGCAGGAAGTTGTGGGGGAATATGGTTATGTCAAAAGATGAGTATTTGATTACCGATACGCCGCTGAAAGCGCTGACGGTTTTTGTAATGCCGATGATTCTCGGCAGCTTTTTTCAGCAGGTATACAATATGGCTGATTCCATTATCGTCGGTCAGTTTGTTGGCTCCTCCGCACTGGCGGCGGTTGGTGCCTGTGCAGCCCTGACGAATGTTTTCATTTGTGTGGCACTGGGGGCCGGTGTTGGTGCAGGTGTGCTTGTGAGCCGCTATTTCGGTGCCAAAGAATATGGCAAAATGAAAACCATTGTTTCTACATCATTGATCAGCTTTTTGCTTCTGAGCATCATCCTTGGTGTCTTTGGATTTTGCTTTTCTCATGCGATGATGAGCGGATTACAGACCCCTGCCGATATTCTGAAGGAAGCGGTACTATATTTACGGGTCTATTTTGTGGGTTTCCCGTTTTTGTTCATGTACAATATTCTTTCTACCATGTTCACATCCATCGGTGAATCAAAAATTCCGCTGGGGCTGCTGATCTTTTCATCGATCTTGAATATTGTGATGGATCTTTGGATGGTAGCCGGTCTGGGGCTTGGCGTGTTCGGCGCGGCACTGGCAACCCTGATTGCCCAAGGAATTTCCGCTGTGTTCTCGCTATTGATTTTCCTATATCGGATGCGGCGGTATAAGAGCGCCTTTGTCTGGTTTGACAGGTGGGAGCTGCGCTCGATGCTTCGAATTGCCGTGCCGTCAGTTCTCCAGCAGTCTACCGTGTCTATCGGTATGATGATCGTACAGGCAGTGGTCAATCCCTTCGGCACACAGGCGCTGGCAGGATATGCGGCAACGATGCGGGTGGAGAATGTCTTTTCTCTGATTTTTGTGTCCATCGGCAATGCGGTTTCTCCATATGTTTCCCAGAACCTTGGCGCAAACAAAACGCAGCGTATCAAAAAAGGCTACCACGCAGCATTGGTGCTGGATGTGTGCTTTGCAGCCATTGCCTTCCTTGTCATTGAAACGCTGCACACGCAGATTTCCTCGCTGTTCCTTGGAAAAGACGGAACAGCTCTGGCTTATCAGGTGTCTGGGGATTATATGAGGTGGATCGGTTACTTCTTTATCTTTATGGGAATTAAAATGGCGACCGATGGAGTTCTTCGCGGACTTGGAATCATGCGCCCATTCCTTATTGCCAACATGGTAAACCTTGCGATCCGCCTGTCCGTGGCTTTGATCTGTGCGCCGCGTTTTGGCATTGAATTTGTTTGGCTTGCTGTGCCTGCAGGCTGGCTTGCCAACTTTTTGGTTTCCTATGCGGCACTCAGAAAATCCTGGCCAATGGATAAAGCGGCGAGCGCTCTCTAATACCCGGTGTATAATAAGATTACAAGAAAATAAAAATTTCGCGATTTCGTGGGTTTACCTATGGGCTTACTGAGAGAGAAAAGCCCGAAAAACCGCATGAATACTGGACTTTTTGGATCAAGGTCAGGTGAGTACGGCCTGTTCGTCACTGCGGACTCGCTTTTTTTGTTCGGATATGACAGCTGGAAGCTCGGGAGGTTTTGGTTGAAACAGAAATTAGATTTTGGAACAGAAAAGTATATCCAAAAAAAATCCTGAAGTTCTTGTGGGGATTGCGATAATAGAATAAAATATATACATAGGGTAAACTAACACGAAACAAATATGCAATACATGATAGTATAACTGGTTTATGACACGGCTGGCTCCGTGCCGGGCACTCCCTGAAGGGAAGGAGGAAATGCGCGGTGACAAAATCTTCTCTGAAAAAGCTTCGCGTTTTTCTGTATGTGCTTCTTTCCGTCCTGGCGGCGATGGCGCTGCGGCAGGCTGCTTACCGGACCGATGGCGTATTGTACCGGATCAGCGGCATACTTCGTCCGGGCATTTATCTGGTTTTGTTTCTCGTTTGGGGGATTTCGATCCACATACGGATCATTCAGATTCAGGTGCGCCGTTATCTCATCGTTATTTCTGCTCTCATCATATTCTGGATTGCCGTCAGAACCATCCGGTATTCGCTGGAGAAAGGTGTATGGCTGATCCGGTTCCTGTGGCACCTGTACTATGTTCCCCTGCTGATGATTCCGCTGCTGGCAGTGTTTATCGCGCTGTCGCTGGGAAAAGGAGAAAATTTCCGACTGCCGAAGTGGACAGCATTGTTTTATATACCAACGGTGCTGCTCCTGATGCTGGTTCTGACCAACGATTTGCATCAGATCGTATTCATTTTTCCTGCCGACGCTGTGGTGTGGATGGATGATTATAATTATGGCATTGGTTACTTTCTGATTGTCGTCTGGATGATGTTATGCAGTGTAACTGCTCTTGTGATCATGCTGATTAAATGCCGGATTTCGCACAGCCGCAAAGTCCTGATATTGCCCTTTCTTCCGGTCATCCTTGCAATGATCTACGGCACGCTGTGGGTTTTAGATTCGTTCGGTATTGTTCAGCTGTTATGGCTGAGGATGCTTGCCGGTGATATTACCATTGTATATTGCCTGCTGTTCTCGGCAACGCTTGAAAGCTGTATCCAATGTGGCCTGATCCAGAGCAATACCGGTTACGACGAACTGTTTCCGGTCAGCAGGCTCGGAGCGCAGATAACGGATGCTGAGAATAATGTCTGTCTTGCAAGCCTCAACGCAGTCACGCTGACGGAGGAACAGAGGAGAAAGGCAGGGGACGAGGCCATCCTGGCAGATAAGAATACGCTTGTCAGGAGTCAGCCGATCGGATTCGGTCATGTTCTCTGGCAGGAGGATGTTTCTGAACTGACCGAAGCCATCGATCAGATTGAGGATAACTGCTCGGAGCTTGCGGAACGTAACCGTATCCGGCGGAAGAATCTGGAAATGAAGAAAAGGATTCTTGCCCTTCAGGAGAAAAACAGGGTAAATGATCTGCTCCAGAGCGAAACAGAGCGGCAGATGGATCTGATCGAACGGATTCTGGAAAATTACGAGACAGAAACGGATGGCAGCAGATGCGGCCGGCTTCTGGCGGGCGCGGCGGTAATCGGCGCCTATATCAAACGATACGGCAATCTGCTGCTTATCCGCGAGCGCAGTTCATCCGCGGATATCCAGGACCTGTCCAGGTGCTTTGAGGAATCCTTTATGAATCTGGAGCTTCTCGGTGTGAACTGTCTCTATACACTGCCATCGGGGGTTCCGCTTGCAACCTCGGATATGCTTCGGGTGTATCGGAGCTTCGAGACGATAACGGAGTCCTGTTTGTATGACCTCACCAATGTCTGGATTCATCTGCGGAACGATGCGGGCGGTTATCTGCTGCATATGGAATTTGTCTGCGAGACGGATCTGACGCAGTTTGCGCAGATCGCTGATTTTTTTTCGGCCGAAGACAAGGGAACGTATCGCTTTTCGTTCCGAATGCGGAAAGGCGGGGTGTGATCATGTGGATTGGAAAAGCGGCAGAACGGATCCGGCATCAATATGCACTGCGTACTGCCGTAAAAGAAGCACTCGACACACTTCCGGCAGCAGTTTGCTATTTTAACTCCTCCGGATCAGTGAAATTGTGCAACCCGGTCATGTACAGGCTGTTTCGAAAAATGGCACAGAGTGATCTTCAAAGCTACCAGGAGCTGAAAAGTGCACTGGACGAGTGCGATTCATCGACTGGTATTGTACGGGACGGAAATGTCTTTCTCTTCCCCGATGGAAGCGTATGGAAGTATTCGGAAGCTCCGGTCAAAACGAAATATGGAAAGATCTATATAGAGACGGTGTTCATCGATGTGACTGAATTGTATGAAAGGCGGCAGGAATTAAAACGTCAGTCAAAAGAGCTGAAAAAGATGTATGAGGAATTGAAAAATCTGTCGGATCATATGAAGGAAGCAGCCAGGGAACAGGAAATTTTGAACATGAAATCACGGCTGCATGACCAAATGAACCTCGGAGTCACCGCGATACGGCAGATGTTGCGCAGCGGTACTACTTCTTCGGAAAATTCTGCAGCAGTCGTGCAGTTTCGCCGCGCCATTCAGGTGCTGCAGGAGGAAAACAGCTGCCCGCAGGACGGCCTGACGGAGTTTATCCATGATGCAGCGGTATCCGGTATTCATGTAAAAATAACAGGGCAAATGCCGAAAGAAAGGGAGACACTGGAGCTGTTTTTGAAGATTATGCGGGAAGCATGTGTCAATGCAGCTCGACATGCGGATGCCACAATACTTTTTGTGGAAGTAGAGCGTGGGCAGGGTTGGCACATGCTTCGCGTGACCAATGACGGAAGGCCGCCGGAAGAGGCGGCTGCGCCGCGGGGCGGTCTGGCGGATCTGGAGAGACTCGTTGTGAAAGAGGACGGAAGGATGGAAATCTGTTGGCATCCGTCGTTTGTTCTGACCGTGAGGCTGCCGGATAGTGACGCCGTCGGGTCGTGACAGGGCTGGGCGCTGAGGCTGCCGGACTGTGATGGCGTCAGATTGTGAGATCGGGAGAGAACAGGAGGGGGCAGTATGACGAAGGTTTTGGTCATTGATGACCAGCGGATTGCCAGGGAATATATGGAGAATATCGTGAAAAATGGCGGAGACTACGAACTGGTGGGCAGTCTGTCGAAAGCGGACCTTGCAGAAACCGTCTGCCGCAGGAGCAGGGTCGATCTGGTGCTCATGGATGTCTGTACCCATAGTACGAAAGACGGTATCGACACAGCTTCCGAGCTACGCAGACAGTTTCCGGAATTGAAAATCATTGTTGTCACCTCGATGGTTGAGGAGAGCTTTATCAAGCGTGCGCGAGAAGCAGGGGCGGATAGCTTCTGGTATAAAGACGTCAGTCCGGAGGACCTGCTGACCGTCATGGATGCGACTATGCAGGGCAGACAGATCTGGCCTGCGGAGACACCGGCGGTAAAGATCGGCATTACGACCAGCAATGATTTGACGGAGACTGAAATCAAGGTGCTGCGCCTGGTCTGTGAAGGGCTGGAGTACAGCGAAATCGCAGAACGGCTGCACTACACGAAAGACAATGTAAAGTATCATATTCGAAACATTCTGCAGAAAACAGGCTATGCAAACAAGACACAGCTCGCCATTGCCGTTACAGGAAAACAATATATTATACCGAAGCTGTTTGATTGAAAGGATGTCTGATTTATTAAGTCCCCGGTTTATTTTGATGTGTACCCGGAATTCCGGATACATATCAGAGTAAGCCGGGGATTTTTGTATGTAACTTCAGGCGGTTTCGCTTTTGTAAAAGGTACAGATTCGATAACTTTACCCTTATGGGTAGGGAAGGAAAAATTCGCTGCTCTTATAATGAGGATGTACAGAAAAAACGCATTGTCTCATGTCCGGGGTCGGATATGAATCAGAACATTTGGAGGTAAGGATATTGCGTCGGGTCGTGATTGATATGCAGAATATGCTGTTTGCGGATGCGATAGCGGAAGCATTGCGTAAATTTGATTCTGATTTTGATCCGGTCATGAGTGAAAGTCCGGACAAGACTCTGGAATTATGCAATGCCATACTGGCGAACATTCTGGTTATGGAGGTTACCGCTTATGCGCCATGGATGCTGGAGGGAAGAATGCGAATTCGTGATGCGCTGAAGAACAGCAATCCGGATTGCAAGGTGGTGCTGGTAGTTGATGAGAACACGGAGAAAAAACTGGCGGACCGGGTCAGACAGGCCAAAAAAGATGGTCTGATTGACAACTTTATCTATGGATCGGTTTCTTCCAGTTATCTGTCGGCAGTCATTGACGCACTGTGACAGAACAAAAATCGAGACGGGAGGTAATGGTATGGGACTTATCAAAGCAGGAATCGGGGCGCTTGGATCTACATTGGCAGACCAGTGGAAGGAATTTTTCTATTGTGATGCGCTCCCCAATGATGTTCTAATGAGACGCGGGCAGAAACGGATCACCGGGCGTTCTTCCAATACCAGGGGAAATGACAATGTGATCTCAAGCGGCTCCGGCATCGCCGTGGCGGATGGTCAGTGCATGATCATTGTGGATCAGGGTGAAATTGTCGAGGTCTGTGCCGAGCCGGGAGAGTTTACCTATGATACATCCTCGGAGCCCAGTATCTTCAGCGGGAGGTTCGGGGAGAGCCTGAAGGAAAGCTTCCGCACGCTTGGGAGGCGTTTCACCTACGGCGGCGACACGGGCAGGGATCAGCGTGTCTACTATTTTAATACAAAGGAGATCCTGGACAATAAGTTCGGAACGGCAAATCCGATCATTTTTGAAGTCGTGAATAAGCGGATCGGCATGAGCCGAACGGTTCAGCTGCGGTGCAATGGAGTATATACCTATGTGATCTCTGATCCGCTGGTTTTTTATAAGCGGCTCTGCGGGAATGTCGCGGACGAATATACCCGTGACCAGATTGACGCGCAGCTCAAGACGGAATTCATTGACGCGCTTCAGCCGGCCTTCGGAGCGCTCGCCGAGCAGGAGCTCAGGCCTGCACAGATTCCGGCCAAATCCGGAGAATTGAAAGCCGCGATGAACGAGGCATTGCGGCAGGAATGGATCGACAACCGCGGCATTTCCGTCGGGAAGATTGCACTGAATCCGATTACGCTGACCGAAGCCGATATGAAGAAGATCAACGAGATGGAGGATGCGGCTACGGTGGGAACCAATCCGTTTATGATGGCAGGCCGGGTGACAAATGCGACAGCGGATGCCATGGAGACTGCCGCAGGAAATTCTGCCGGGGCCATGACCGGTTTCCTTGGTATGGGAATGGCCGGCATCGGAAGTCAGGGCGGATTCGGTGCGGCGCAGAACCTGTACAGCATGGGACAGCAGATGCAGGCACAACAGGCGCAGTCTCAGCAGATGCAGTCCGGGCAATCCCGGCAGCCGCAGACCGCAGCGCCTGAACAGAACAGCTGGAAATGCAGCTGCGGAGCAGTGGTGACCGGGAAGTTCTGTCCGGAGTGCGGCGCGAAGAGACCGGAGCCGGTACCGGCAGGGGCATGGAAGTGCAAATGCGGGGCCACGGCGACCGGAAAGTTCTGCCCGGAATGCGGCTCACCGAGGCCGTCGGAGGAGGTTGGCTGGACCTGTTCCTGCGGAACGGTAAATAAAGGCAGGTTCTGCTCAAATTGTGGCGCCCCAAAACCTGCAGGCGCACCGGTGTACCGGTGTGACAAGTGCGGATGGGAGCCGGAGGATCCGGCGCACCCACCGAAGTTTTGCCCGGAATGCGGGGATCCTTTTGACGACAGCGACCGGAAGTAAATCTTGATGAGGGGAGGGAAAGCTATGAAGAACCAGGGACAGACATTTTTGAAGGTCACATCGATTTTAATGGTCATCGGTGGAATTATCGCCTTGCTCGCAGGAGTATTTGCAATTCTGGGAGTCAGCGCACTGGCGGCACTGATGGGGAGTGCGGAAGGAACCGGACTTCTCTATGCCGGCTCCGTTCTTGCAGTGGTCACCTCGGCAGTTGAGATTCTTGCAGGCGCAAAGGGCCTCAAAGCGTGCAGGCTGCCGGAAAAAGCCGGCGAGTGCGTGATCCTTGGTATTGCGATAGTGGCCCTCAGCATGATTTCTATGGTGGTCAGTGTGAAAGGCGGAGGGGAGTTTAAAATCATTAACCTTGTGGTCAATCTTCTGGTACCCGTCTTATATATCCTTGGAGCGGTAAAAACAAAACCGGCTGCAAGGGCGTGACAGGGAGCATAAAAGGACGTTTATAAACAAGAGGACTGCTGTTTCGCGGAAGCCCTCTTGCATGGGCGGCAGATATAGAAAGCATGTAGGGAGGAAGCGCATATGAGTGCTTTACAGGAATATAAATGTCCGTGCTGCGGAGGCGCAATTGTCTTTGACAGCGGGACGCAGAAAATGAAATGTCCGTTTTGCGATACGGAATTTGAAGTAGAAACCCTAGAAGCCTATGCCGGGGAACAGGCCTCCGGCCGGGAAGATGAGATGAACTGGGAAACAGCCGCAGGAGGAGCGTGGCAGGAAGGAGAAGCGGAGGGACTTCGCACTTATGTGTGCCAGTCGTGCGGCGGTGAGATCGTAGGCGATGAGAATACCGCGGCGGCATCCTGTCCGTTCTGCGGGAATCCGGTGGTTATGACGGGGCAGTTTTCCGGCGCGCTGAAGCCGGATTATATCATTCCGTTCAAGATGGACAAGAAGGCTGCGAAGGAAGCGCTTCAAAAGCATTACGGTGGAAAGCGGCTTCTTCCCAAGGTGTTCAAGGATCAGAATCACATTGATGAGATCAAGGGCATATACGTGCCGTTCTGGCTTTTTGACGCGGAGGCGGAGGCGAACATCCGATATAAGGCGACAAGCGTCCGGACCTGGAGCGACAGCAACTATCAATACAAGGAGACCAGCTACTATTTAGTCACCCGGGGCGGGGAGATTGGCTTTGAGAGGGTTCCTGTGGACGGCTCTTCCAAAATGCCGGACGATCTGATGGAGTCGATTGAGCCGTTCCTGTTTTCCGATGCGGTAGATTTCAAAACAGCTTATCTGGCGGGATATCTGGCAGATAAATATGATGTAGATGAAGAACAGAGCATAGAACGGGCCAATGCCAGGATCAAACAGAGCACGGAGAAAGCCTTTGCGGATACGGTCAGGAACTATACGAGTGTGGTTCCGGAAGCAGGCAGCGTAAAGCTTCGGGGCGGAAAGGCAGCCTATGCGCTCTATCCGGTGTGGATGCTCAACACCACCTGGAATGGAAAAAACTACACCTTCGCGATGAACGGTCAGACCGGAAAACTGGTGGGTGATCTCCCGGTAGATAAAGGCGCAGCCCGTAAATGGACATTAGGGCTGACAGCTCTGTGCAGTGCCGCGGCCTACGGGATTATCTGGCTTCTGCATCTGGCGAGAATTTTATAGGGAGGGCAGACTGATGAAAAAGCGTATTTTTTCGATTTTTCTTCTGCTCGCACTTTGTCTTGGCATGGCAGTGCCGGCTTTTGCAGCGGACAGTGGAGAAGAAACAGGCGGATTCGCAGACGCATATCACCGTCTGCAGGATCAGGCCGCTGTTATAACAGAAGAAGAGGACAGCGAGATTCAGCAGCTTCTTGATCAAGACAGCACAGAGCTGAAATTTGATCTGTGCATTGTGATTGTAGAGAGTCTGGAGGGCCGGACCGCCAGAGATTATGCGGATGACTGGTATAATTCCTGCCAGTACGGCTATGGAAGCGATAAGGATGGAGCTCTGCTTCTGATCAGCACAGAGGACAGGGACTGGGCAGTTTCCACGCACGGATATGGAATTACGGCTTTTACAGACGAGGGCATTCAATATCTCGGAGAGCAGATGAAAGGAGATCTGTCTGCCGGGAACTATACGGAAGCCTTTCGTACGTTTGCCCGTCTGGGCAGTTCGTATGTGACGCAGGCAAGAGAGGGCAATCCGTTCGATAAGTCTGATATTCCCCGGAAGCCGTTGTCTGCGGTCTGGTTTTTGGTCTCCGTGGCAATCGGCTTTGTGACAGCTCTGCTTATCGTAGGCTCCATGAAACAGCAGCTGAAGACGGTCCGTGCCCAGGCTGCAGCGGGCAGCTATGTGAAGGAAGGAAGTATGATCGTGACGGAAAGCAAAGATCTGTTCCTGTATCACAAGATTGAACGCACGGAAAAAGCAAAAAATAATGGTTCTGAAAGCAGCACGCACACATCGTCTTCCGGGACAATACACGGGGGAGGCGGTGGAAAATTCTAGGAGGAAACGAAAGGCAAGACGATCCTGTCGGCGTTTTTAGAAGAGCTTATACAGCACACCTTAAGAAATCTTAATGTTTTATAAAGGGCTCCTTTAGGGAGCCCTTTTATAGTGTATGCATAGATTGATACATTTCAAGAGCTTCACATGGCTGTCTGCAGGATAGGCTATGTGTGAAGAACGATGAAAAGGAAAGAAATATGCATACAATTTTGGAAAAATTTGAGGAAACCGTGAATGCGTTTCCGGATCAGATCGCGGTAGAAGATGCCGACAGGCATTACAGCTGGAAGAAGCTGCGGGATGCGGCGCAGAGGGCCGGAACAGTTCTTTCGTCAATCGGATGCCAGCGAAAACCGGTGGTCCTGATGATGGAAAAATCCTGTGAAGCGCTTGCGCTTCTGTACGGTGTGCTGTACAGCGGCGGGTTTTATGTTTTTGTAGATACGGCGCAGCCGGATGAACGGATCCGGAAGATCATAAAGAAGCTGAATGCGCGGGTTGTGGCTGCAGAAGAGGAGCAGAAGCAGCGGCTGCTTGCGATGGGCTATGACGGAGAGGTCCTGGAACCGGAAAGCATGTTCAAAGGAGAGATCAGGAGGCGGGAACTGGATAGGATTCGGGAGGAGGCGAAAGCGGAGGATACGCTTTATGCGGTCTTCACATCCGGATCGACCGGAGAACCGAAGGGAATCGCCGTGAGCCATGACGCGGTGGCAAGGTTTATCGGACATTTCACAGAGACGTTCAATATCTGCAGGGAAGACATTCTTGGAAATCAGGCGCCTTTTGACTTTGACGTTTCGGTGAAGGATATTTTTTCCTCCTGTCTGACCGGAGCCAGACTGGTTCTGGTGCCGAGAACGTATTTCGCAATGCCGCGGCAGCTCATCGATTATCTGTGTGAGAAAAGGGTGACCATATTGATCTGGGCGGTTTCGGCTCTGTGCATGATTTCTCAGTTCGGAGGCTTTGACTACCGGGTGCCGGTGAATCTCGGGAAGGTGATGTTCAGCGGCGAGGTCATGCCGATGGCGCAGCTGAGGATCTGGCAGGACGCTCTTCCGAAAACACAGTTTGTGAATCTTTACGGGCCTTCCGAAATCACCTGCAACTGTACCTACTATCCGGTCCCCAGGTATTTCTCAGGGAGTGTTCTCCCGATCGGGACAGCTTTTCCGGGGAGGAAGGTTTTTCTGACAGACAAGGATCAGGAGGAGGTTCATAGCGCAAATGTCTCCGGTGAAATCTGTGTGAGCGGAGAATCACTGGCGGACGGGTACTATCACGATCCGGAGAAGACAGAACAGACCTTCGTGGTCAGAAACGGCGAGAGAATCTACAGAACCGGTGATATCGGGTATTTTGGAAATGATGGGCTTCTGTATTTTGTGGGGCGCAAGGATTTCCAGATCAAGCATATGGGCCACCGCATCGAGCTCGGGGAAGTGGAAAATGCCATCGCGCAGATTGCAGGTGTGCAGCGCGCCTGCTGCATCTTCGACAAAAATCACAACTGCGTCTACGGGTTTTATCAGGGAGCACCTTCCGCCAGTGAGGTGAGAAAGGAACTGAAACAGAAGGTGCCTTCGTATATGGTTCCGAATAAGTGGAGGAAGGTGGAGGCCTTTGCACTCAGTGCACATGGAAAGATTGACCGCAATGCCCTGAGGCTGTCAGTCGGAATATGAGGTGAGTATATGGACAACAAGATCATCAAGATATTGAAAGATCAGGCGGCAGTCACAGACAGTCCCTTTTATCTCTTTGACCTGGACACCTTCCGCGAGAATATCAGACGGATCCGGAGAGAAACAGGAAATGCGGCGAAGCTCTGCTTTGCCATGAAATGCAATCCGTTTCTGATGCCGCTTGCGGCACTGGAGGTCGACCGGATCGAGGTGTGCTCGTATGGGGAGTACTGCATTTGCCGAAAGGATGGTATCGATCCGGGAAAGCTTCTGATTTCCGGTGTTCTGAAGAAGCCGGTGGAACTGAAACGTATTGTGGAAGAATGTGGGAGCAAGGCAGGATATACGGTGGAGTCGATGGGGCAGTTTGCGATGTTAGCCGAACTTGCCAGGAAACGCCGGGAGAAGCTCAGGGTTTATATCCGGCTTACGAGCGGCAATCAGTTCGGACTGGACAGGGAGAGCGCGAACACAGTTTTTAAGCTGGCAGGAATGACTCCATATCTGGAAATTGCAGGTATCCATTATTATTCCGGCTCGCAGAAGAGAAAGGCAGCAAAGCCGGTGAGGGAACTGGAAAAGCTGGACCGGCTGCTTCTGGAGCTGCAGGACAGATTTCACGTCACGATTCCGGAACTGGAATACGGTCCCGGGATTCCTGCCCGTTATTTTGAGGATCAGCCGGAGAAGCTGGACGAGTCGTTTTTCAAAGAAATTCGAAAAGCGATTGCGGATATGACATGGAAGGGCCGCGTGACGATGGAAATGGGACGGATCTTTGCGGCATCCTGCGGGTACTATGTGACGAGAGTCTGCGACATCAAGTACAGCGGAGAAACCGGTTATGCCATCACAGACGGTGGAATGCATCAGATGAACTACGACGGTCAGATACGTGGAATGTATCATCCATTCGTCACCGTGCTGAAAGAGAATGACAGGAGGCGGGAGAACGGCAGAGGGAGGGATGGGGAGAAGCACAATCCGTCCGCCAATGGCAACTGGACCGTCTGCGGCTGCCTGTGCACGGCAAACGATGTTCTCTGTGCAGAACAGGATCTCGGCCCGCTGAAGGTCGGCGACATACTGGCGTTTGGAAATGTGGGGGCCTATTCCATGGTCGAGGGCATGGCCCTGTTCCTCAGTCATGAGCTTCCGGCAATCTTCTCCTATTCAAAGGGTGAGGGGAGCAGATGTCTGCGGCAGCCGAGGGAGTGCTGGGAATGGAACAGCGGAAGAACAGAATAAGTGAAGAAAAGAGGAAAATATCATGAGTGAAATCGAGTCAAAAATCAATGAAATCTTAATGGAGCAGGACGACAGTATTAATTATGAGGAAGAAAAGCATCTGATCGACGACAGGATCCTGGATTCCTTTGCGATTATCTCCCTGATCTCAGATCTGGAGGAAGAATTCGATGTCCGGATCAATGCCGTAGAGATGATGCCTGAAAACTTCAATTCCATCAAGGCAATGGCGGCGATGATCCGGAGACTGCAGGGCTGACGGCATGGGATACAACACCTTACCTTATCTCGTGCCGTTTCTTCCGCTCTCCCTGATCGTGTATCAGGTGAGCGGAAGGAAATTCCGTAAATATGTGCTGCTGATTGCTTCATGGATCTACTTCTTCCTCTGCAGCAGAGAGCTGATTCTTTATCTGCTTCTGACATCCGCCGGCGTCTGGCTGGCAGGTCTGGCCATGGACCGGGCCGGGAGCCGGAAGCATCTGAAAACCTTTCTTGTTGTGGTCAGCGCAGGCGGCCTCTTCGGAATTCTCCTTTATCTCAAATACATCAACTTCTTTATCAATACCGTGAATCTAGCCATGGCCGGGAAGAGCGGCTGGACGGCGATCCCGTTCAGACATATGCTGATTCCCATCGGAATCTCGTTCTATACGCTGGAGGCGGTGGGATATTTGCTGGAGGTGTACTGGGGACGGCTTGAGGCGGACCGGAGGTTTGACAGAGTCGCACTGTTTCTGGGATTCTTTCCGCAGACGATGGAAGGACCCATTGCCAGGTATCAGGATACAGCACTGCAGCTGACAGCGGGAAATCCGGTGACGGAGCAGTGGGTGTTCGACGGAGTGACTCGTATCCTCTGGGGCATGTTCAAAAAGATTGTGATCGCGGACCGTCTGTCTGTGATCGTTACCGAGCTGTACCACAATCATTTGGCTTATGACGGGGTGATGATTCCGGTGGCGGCGGTGTCTTACGCGCTGCAGCTTTATATGGAGTTTTCCGGTGTCATGGATATCGTCATCGGTTCCGCCGGTATGTTCGGCGTAAAGCTGCCCGAAAATTTCCGGCAGCCGTTTTTCTCACAGAGCGCTTCGGAGTTCTGGAGAAGATGGCATATCTCGCTTGGTATCTGGCTGAAGACCTATGTCTTTTATCCGGTGACGACCTCGGATCTCACGATGAAGTGGAACCGGTTTGCCAGAAAAAAATTCGGAAAATACATTGCAAAGATCGGCACGTCCTTCCTTGCGCTCACGCCGGTATGGCTGTTAAACGGACTCTGGCACGGGGCAAGCTGGAATTACATCTTCTATGGCATCTATTATCTGGTGCTGCTGATGATGGAAGTGATTCTGGAGCCGGTGAAGAAGGTCTTTTACAGGCAAACAGGCTTTCAAAAGAACGGACGCTTCTGGACCTGTTTCCGGATCCTGCGCACCTGGCTGATCATTTTTACCGGAGAGCTGTTCTTCCGCGCGGAGGGTCTGCGGGCGGGCGTATCGATGTTCCGCAGCGGGTTCCGCAACTTTGGAATACAGCGTCTGTGGGACGGCACCCTGCTGAAGATGGGACTCGATAAGGCAGACTGGATCGTGATCCTTGCAGGGATTGCGGTTGTATTTGTGGCAGATCTGTTAAAAGAGAAGCAGATAGACGTGAAGGCGGTGCTCGCGAAGAGAAGCCTTCCGGTGCGCTGGGCTGCCTTTTATGCCCTGATTTTTGCGGTGCTGATATTTGGCGCCTACGGATCTGGGTACCGGCAGGTAGATTTGATCTATGCGGGATTCTAAGGCGGAGACAAAAAATGGACATCAAAAAAATATCAATCAAAGAAAAAGCAGGGTTTGTGATCGGACTGCTTCTGCTCCTGGCTCTTGGATCGTTTCTGCTGAATTCGTATGCCATGAACGTGCTGGGAATGAGCTCGCTCAAGCGGCATGCGGCCGTTGTCAAACTTCAGGAAGAGAAGGCTGACACAATCGATGTTCTGGTCATCGGAGACAGTGAGAGCTATACTTCGATTTCACCCCTTCAGATCTGGAGGAATACCGGTTACACGGCCTTCGTGGGTGGTCAGTCCGGTCAGACAATGAATGAGACGCTTACCATGCTGGAGACCGGATTGCATACCCAGAAGCCCAAGGTGGTGCTGATGGAGACCAATGTGCTTTTCCGGTCGGGCAAGGATCTGGATCAGCTTCAGGATCTGGTAGCGGCCAGGACGGCCTCCTTTCTTCCGATTTTTCAATATCACAATCTGTGGAAAAATGTTATCATAAAGCCGAGGATAGAGCCTGTTCACATGAACAACAAGGGATTTGAAATCAGAACCGCGATCCGACCGTATCAGGGGACAGCTGACTACATGCAGGGGGATTCGAAGGAAACGTCCATCTCCTGGCTGAATGGGAGAGTATTTGACAGAATCGTGGAGCTGTGCAGGGAAAATGGAATCCGTCTGGTGCTGTACAGCGCCCCGTCCCCGGTCAATTATACATTGGGAAAGCATAACCGTCTGGAGAAGCTTGCATCTGAAAAGAAGCTCCTCTATATCGATATGAATATGAAGAGTAAGGAGATCGGGATCGATTGGAGCAGAGATACTCTGGATGGAGGGGATCATCTGAACATTTCCGGAGCACAGAAGACAACGGCGTATATGGAATCCATCCTAAAAGCCTTCGACCTGACAGACCACAGAATGGACGCTTCCTATCACGACTGGGAAGAACTGTCCCGGACTTATCAGGAGCAGGCTTCCAAATACACGAAACAGATCCGGGAGAAAAATACTGCCGTCGCATTGACCGCTGAGCAGAGTGTGAATCTGTAAAATGCTCACACGATACGTTGTTCCACATCCTGTATTAGCTGTGGATTGCCTTGTGATAATTTTTAAAAGGGAAAGGGATTCATAGAGTATGGAGGAAAAACAATATACGATATTAATTGCGGAGGATGACGCAGATATCATTGAGGTGCTGAAGCTTTATCTCGAAAACCAGGGATATCGGATTCTTTCAGCGGAGGATGGGGCGGCTGCCTTTCGCCTGATAGAAAAAGAGAAGGTCGATCTGGGAATTTTCGACATCATGATGCCGAAGATGAATGGCTTTGAGCTGATCCGGAAGGTGAGGGAAAAGTATAATCTTCCGATCATTGTGCTGTCCGCGAAGAAAGAGGACAGTGACAAGATTCTCGGACTCGATCTCGGTGCGGATGATTATCTGGTCAAGCCATTTAATCCTCTGGAGGTTGTGGCGAGGGTAAAGGCAGCCTTCCGAAGATTTTATGATCTGAACACGGGGACCGATGAAGTGAGGGATCAGGAGGCTCTCCGGTATAAGGGGCTGGAGATCAATATGCAGACGCTCCAGCTCTTTAAGGATGGAGAAGAAATCAAGGTCACACCTACAGAGATCCGGATTCTGATGCTGCTGATGAAGAATCCGGGACGGGTCTATACAAAGGTACAGATCTATGAGTACCTTCGCGGGGCATACTTTGAGAATGATGAAAATACGATCATGGTCCATATCTCAAATCTTCGGGATAAGATCGAGGAAGATCCGAAAAAACCGGAGTATCTTCTGACGGTTCGCGGACTGGGATATAAGCTGGGTGTGGCAAGACAATAGGAAACAGCCTATGCGAAAAAAAATCAATTTGTTTATAGCAAGAGAAAAGGGGAGCATCTATACGCTGGTGCTTCACAATTCCATCAGGCTGGCAGGAATCGTACTGATACTGGCAGTTATTTTCTGGGGAGTGGGATGGATTTTCATGCCGCAGAAGGTAGAACCCGCGGGAATCAAAAAACTGATCCGGAGAGTGGATTCGCTGGAGAATGACGATTATTCTTCTATTAACGTAGGAAAGACGCTGGGGAGAAGCGGCTATTTTGAAATCACGGATAATAAAGCTACGGTGCTGTATACGAGTGATTCCCGGCACAGAAATACTTACAACAGGGATATTCTGCAATATCTTCCCGTTGTTGACACGGATGTGGTATATGATCTGCTTCCTTTGGAAAACGGAGAACAGAAAGGCTCTCTTCTGATTCAGTATAATGATGATCAGCTTACCGGAATTGCGATGCTGGATGAAAACGGGAAGATTATTTACAGCGATCTGGATTTGAAGAACAGTCAGATTTCATCGGAAACGATGAATTATCTTTTCTATAAGGCGGACAGCAATAATCTTTTTATTCAGAAATACGAATTTACAAACGCGAAAGGAGAACAGCGATATCTTCTGATACACAGCAATTCAGATTCTGCCGGGACCGTGAATGCCCAGAGAGTGACCTTTGTCTTTTTCTTCGGCCTTTATATTATCCTTCTGGTGGTTCTGATTATTCTGACAGGGAGGAGGCTTTCCGCCAGGGTGGTGGCACCGATCCGAAAGCTGACAAGGGCCATTGATGAAACCGCCGGAGGAAACTGGATTCAGATCCATGAAGGCGAAGAGCCAAGGGAAATGCTTGAGGTAATCCGGTCCTTTAATCGTATGGAGGAGGCTCTGAGAAAAAGTGAAGAAGAGCAGAGGAAGCTTCAGGATCAGCGAAGACAGATGATCGCGGATATCTCTCATGATCTGAAGACGCCGATCACCGTGATTTCGGGGTATGTCAACGCCTTGCGGGACGGGTTGATTCCTGCGAAGGAACAGGGGAAATATCTGGAGATCATACAGAACAAGACAGAGCTTCTCACAGGTCTGATCAACAGCTTCAGTGATTACAGCCGGCTTGACCATCCGGGATTTCAGTTAAATATGGAACAGGGAGATCTTTGCGAATATATTCGGGAATATATTGCCGGGAGATATTCGGAGCTGGAGGTAGGGGGATTCGATCTGGAAGCAGATCTTCCGGAGGAAAGAATGGATGCCAGCTTTGACCGGATGCAGTTAAGGCGGGTGTTTGATAATATTCTGGGTAATGCGATAAAGTATTGCGGACCCGGAACAAGGCTTCGCATAGAGGCAGGCCTCGTCGTGAAAGATGACCGGAATTATCTGCGTGTCCTCATCGGAGACAACGGTCCGGGAATTCCGGAGAAATACAGGGCATCCATCTTTGACCCGTTTGTGGTCGGCAATGAGTCGAGAACCAGCGGAAAGGGAACGGGCCTTGGTTTATCCATCGCAAGGCAGATTGTGGAGCTTCACGGAGGCAGCATTTCTCTGACAGACCGGCCGGGATGCGTATATGAAATTTTACTTCCGGTGAATGAGAAAGGACGGACTTGATATCAACAATGGCAAAAGCTGGATTGAGCGGCTAAATGCCAATAACATCAGCTTCTGCTGTTCTTTACGCAACAAGGAGGAGAAAGCCCCATCTCAGGAGGAAGCATACACGATGTCTGCATCGGGCTTAGAGAAAACCATGGCTTGAGAGAAATGAGTAAAAAGGAAAAAAACGGGTGGAAAATAAGGAAAACCATCATAGAATGAGAGATTCCGCAGATTCTGCGAACGGGAAGAATCAGGTCAGACGGCTCACCGCCTCTGAACAGGTGGATCTTGAGGAAGAGATCCGTGAAATAGAGCAGGATGAGCAGGAAGGACTGGAGGAGCTGCAGAGGAGACGAAAACAGAGAGAGCGGCGCCGCCGCGAGGAGGAAGAGAGGCGCATCAGGTTCCGGAAAATAACCGTCCGGATTGTTGCCGGTGCAGCTGTGGCTTTCGCTATGATCGGAATCGTGAGCGGAGTCCGAATGTCTGCAAAGAGGTCCTCGTCGAATTACGGAAAAGATTCGTCGGCTGGTGTAACAGATACTTCAAGCACCGGACAGGAAAAAGTGACTGCAGGGTCCGAGTCAGTGAACTCAGGATCCGGAGGGAGAGCATATGACAGAAAAGACAGCATGGAGGTCCGTTTTTCTGCTGTGGGTGATAACCTGATATCGGAGCGGATGCTCACGCAGGCTGAGGAACGAGGCAGCGGAGGCTCGTATGATTTCAGCTATTTGTATGACGGCGTTTCCTCTTTTATTCAGGAGCACGAGGTGAACTGGATCGATGTGGAAACAGATATCAACAATGAAATCACGCCGTCGGGTTATCCGGAGTTTTCAACACCGGGCCAGGACGGGATTGATTTGTACAAAGCCGGTTTCAATATCTTCAGTCTCGCGAACAACCATATTTATGATCTTGGAACGGAAGGAATCAATGCGGCCGTGAAGTTCTGGCAGAACGACATGCCTTCGGGCGCGAAGTTCCTGACAACCGGTCTCTGGGAAAAAGACACGGACGGCAGCACGAGTTATACTGCGGGCTACAGCGATGCGGGCTTCAGCCCTCAGTTTGAAGTGAAGTACGATGATATTCCGATATACACCTGTTCAAATGGTAAGACCATAGCGTTTCTGACGTATACACAGATGACGAATGAGCTGGATGGAAGAGGAATATATGATGCGCCGTCAGATACGGACCAGAGGGTGATCTATCTGTATGAGACCTCGCTTATTGAAGCACAGATTGAGAAGGCGGATGAAAAAGCGGACGCTGTGGTTGTTGCGTGTCACTGGGGTGATGAGGACAGTCATGAGGTGACGGATTTTCAAAAGGAAATGGCCCAGAACCTTGCAGACTGGGGCGCCGACCTGATTATCGGTGATCATGCGCATGTCGTGCAGCCGGCCGAAATGCTGACAGCTTCCGACGGGCGTAAGGTTTTCTGCGCATACTGTCTGGGAAATTTTGTATCAACGCAGGAACAGCCTGACGAGCTGATCGGGACGGCGCTTGACTGTACGTTTCGTTTTCGCAAAGATGGCGCAAATGCATCAGAACCGGAGGTTACCGTCATTGATCCGGGTCTGGTGCCGATTATTACGGACTACGGGGAGAACGGAGCGGACGCGCATGTGGTTCTCCTGAAGGATTACACCGACGAACAGGCGAAAGCAAGCGGGATAAATGGTTACATCACGGATGGAACAGTATTTGATCTGGCTTACATAAAGCGTGTTCTGACAGACTCCATTGACAGCCGTTATCTTGATTTTTCAGACTGATGGGAATGATTGGAGAAGACAGGTTGCGGTATGGTCTGGCGAATGCGTCCTTGTCAGATTGCGTGTAGGATTCTGGAGGCGATAAGGCGGCTGCAGGGTGGACAGAGTGCTGCAGCTGCCTTCTGAAACATAGGGGAAGCTCCTGGAGGAGGGGGATACATCTGAGCCTGCGTGTAAATATTACACGCAAATTTTGACCAGTTCTGACAACGTGACTCGTCTTAAAAGACAAGCTTGTTAATGAATCTGTACAACAAATGGCGCCGGTACGGCTGAAAATGACCATTTGACGTTTTCGGCTAGCTGTCCACTAATTGGACAGGTGTCTCATTTTGTCCCACTGATTTGAAGGAATTGTTCTCGACATTTTTTTAGCGAAATTTTATAATTGTTGCAGTGTCAGATAAATGTTTCATCAGGAGGTTAATGAAGATGCCAAACGCAATCGTGCATGCTGCCGAGAGGAAAGCATTCGAGCTTGTATTAAATCAGGTAATCAAAACAGCAAATAAGGAAGATGGCTATATCAAGGTTATTGATACGGCGCAGAAATTCCTTGGAGATACATGGAAACCGGAAGCTTTTGACAATTTAAGAAAGACATTTACCAAGGGCGAAAAGTACGCAAACTTTTTTGATCGTATTCTTCGCGACGTTGACCCGGAGGTTGTAAAGGGTCTGTTCATGGCATTTGGATTCGAGGCCGGCTATGTTGGATACCATGAGACCAGAAAGAATGCGGAGAAATACAATATCAATGTGCCGTGGGTCATCCTTTTTGATCCGACTTCGGCATGCAACCTGCATTGTGTAGGATGCTGGGCATCTGAGTACAGCCGTGCGCTGAACCTCTCCTATGAGGATATGGACCGTATTGTCACCGAGGGAAAGGCACTGGGAACCCGCGGTTATGTTCTGACCGGCGGAGAGCCGATGGTCCGCAAGAAAGATATTGTGAAGCTCGCAAAGGCTCATAAGGACTGCGGATTTATGATCTTCACGAATGGAACTCTGGTAGATCAGCAGTTCTGTGATGACATGAAGGAATGCAAGAACATCGTGCTTTCCATGTCGATCGAGGGCCTTGAGGATGCAACAGATAACCGTCGTGGCGCAGGCGTATTTGACAAGGTTATGAAGACGATGGATCTTCTTCGCGAGAACAGACTTCCGTATGGTACTTCCATCTGCTATACCAGCGCAAACTATAAGGCGGTTACGAGCGATGAGTTCCTTGATTTCCTGATCGACAAGGGCGTTCTGTTCAGCTGGTACTTCCATTTCATGCCGACCGGAAATGATACAACAATGGAGCTTGTTCCGACACCGGAGCAGCGTGAGTATATGTATCACAGAATCCGTGAGGTCCGCGGATACCACGGAGGCAAGGAAATCTTCCTTATGGATTTCCAGAATGACGGTGAGTGGGTATCCGGATGTATCGCCGGTGGTAAGGCTTACTTCCACATCAATCCGAACGGTGACGCTGAGCCCTGCGTATTCATTCATTATTCCGGGGCGAATATTCACCAGAACAGTATTCTCGAGTGCCTGCAGCAGCCGCTGTTCAAGGCATATCATGACGGACAGCCGTTCAGCGACAACCTGCTTCGTCCGTGTCCGATGCTTGAGAATCCGGCAAAGCTTCGCGCAATGGTTCATGCGACCGGAGCTAAGTCAACCGATATGTCAGATCCGGAGAATGTAGACCATCTGACACATAAGGTTGAGGAATACGCGAAGAACTGGGCACCGGTTGCCGAGAAACTGTGGGCATCCGATCATCCGGATTATGTTCCGAAGACAGAGGATCAGATTCAGGGTATCAGCGACGAGGGCTGACAGAATCTGTCTGCGGCAGAAGAGAGATATTGAAAAGGAGTGTGTCAAGATTGACACACTCCTTTTTTGTGTGTAAGGTATGTGAGAGAAGATTTTAGGAAGGAACGGGCGGCATCGCGTCTGCCTGATCGCATATGGCAGCAAACAGGAAAAGAAGGGGAAGAAGCGGTGCACGTCACCGGGTGACGAGAGCGGAGAGGAGGAAGATTCTCCGAAACCGTATACTTGCGGGCATAGTGGTTGCCTTTACGGCAGCGTTTGTGGCGATTGCAGCATTCGGCAGCCACGCCGCAGAGGATAATCAGGTGTCAGAGCGCCTTTTTTCCACCTCATATTCAATGAGTGATATGTATAACGACTACAATTCAGCGGATTTTGCATTGGATGGGCAGAAGATGACGTATACGGACAGTGATCATTATTCCAGCCGTATCGGAATCGATGTTTCCGAGCATAATGGGGAGGTTGACTGGGAAGCTGTCCGAAATGCCGGCTATGAATTCGCGTATCTCAGAATCGGATATCGTGGATATGGCAGCGACGGTTCTCTTGTGGAAGACGCTATGTTTGAGACAAATTATGAGGGAGCCAGAAAGGCAGGACTGGATGTCGGCGTTTATTTTTATTCACAGGCGATTGATGAAGCAGAGGCGGAAGAAGAGGCAAAATTTGTGACGGATACACTGAACGGACGCCATCTGGATCTTCCGGCTGCGATCGACATGGAAACGGTGGAAGAGGGCGCTGCGCGGACCGATGGTGTCAGCGGTGACCAGTTCACGCAAAATATCAAGGCCTTTAGCCTCGCAATCGTGGATGCTGGCTATGAACCGATGCTCTATACGAATCTGCACTGGGAGTCGTTTACTCTGGATATGACAAAGCTCTATGATCTTCCGGTCTGGTTTTCCAATTACAGTGCGACGCCGGGCACTCCGTATAAATTCAGGGTATGGCAGTACTCGAATACGGGGACGGTTGATGGAGTCAGCGGAAGCGTGGATCTCGACATCGAAATGACGCCGACGGATGGTTCGGAAGCCTCTGCAGGTGCGGCCGTGGCCTCTTCGGGTTCTGCAGCTCTTTTCCGGGCCAAATGAAGAAAAAGGTAAGATAGATGAATCAGGAACTTCTGGACCGGCTTGGCAGAGTGACAGAGGAGGAACAGCGCATTCTGGACGGTACAGCCGGAATTGAAAAAAAGTTATATGCCTCCGGGGAGGAATTCACCATTGATTATGCGAAGCTGCTGGAGACCGGTCAGCTGATTACGGTGCGGACACATACAAGGTTTGCGCATTTCCCCATGCACAGGCATAATTATGTGGAAGTGATGTACATCTGCCAGGGCTCTGTGACGCATATCATCAACCACAAAAAGATCCGGGTAAGCCGGGGCGAGCTTCTCTTCCTGAATCAGTATACAAGGCATGAGATTCTTCCGGCAGGCAGGAATGATATCGCGATCAACTTTGTGATTCTTCCTGAATTTTTCGATGTTGCCTCTGAGATGATCGGAAGAAACAACGTTCTGGCTGATTTCATCGTCAATACGCTGAGACAGGATGAGAGACGGGGAGAGTATCTTTATTTCAAGGTCGCAGATGTGCTTCAGATACAAAATCTGATCGAAAACATGATCTATTCGCTGATTTCTCAGAAGGAGAATGGCGGAGAGCCCTTCCTGCTGCAGAGGATGAATCGGATCAATCAGACCACGATGGGACTGATTTTCCTGTATCTGCTGGAGGCGGTTCCGAAGGCAGGAACGATGGAACCGGATTCATATGAGAATATGATACTCATGACCTCGCTGCAATATATTGAGCAGAACTATCGGACCGCGACTCTGACCGAGCTTTGCGCTGGACTTTGCCTGCCTTCGCATACGCTGAGCCGTATGATTAAGAAGGCATCCGGAGTGAACTTTAAGGAACTGCTTCAGCGGAAACGCCTGAACAAGGCGGTAGGTCTGCTCTGCGACACGGACCTTCCGGTGAATGATATCATTGATGCGGTGGGGTATGAGAATCACAGCTATTTTCATAGGATTTTTCGCGAGAGATATCAGATGACGCCGAAGGAATTCCGGAGCCGGCACAGGAAAGACTCACGGATACGGCTTTAATACGATACTTATTAAGATGCGATACTTATTAAAGAGAGGAGCCATCCGTGACCGGAATGCCGGTTCGGATGGCTCTGCCGTTTTACTCTATATGATTCTGTGAGAAAGTTAGGAAGGAACAGAATAGTCTTATCCATCGAGGAAGTGAAGAAGAACCAGGATGGTTTTATCCTTCGATGGCAATGGTCTTTTTTGTTTCTTCCTTCTTCGGTACTTCTTTTGGAATACTGAGAGTCAGAATTCCATTTTCAAATTTTGCGTGTATGTCTTCCGGTTCGATGTTTTCACCGACATAGAAGGATCTGGTTACGGTGCCGGTATAGCGCTCACGGCGTACATATCTGCCGTTTTCATCCTTCTTGTCGTTATTCTCGTTTCTTGCTGCGGTGACCGTCAGATAACCGTCTTTAAGCTCGGCGTGTACCTCATCTTTTCCGTATCCCGGAAGTTCCATCTCCAACTGATAGCTGTCCTTTGTTTCCTTAATATCTGTATTCATGCGGTGAGCGGAAGCAGAAGGTGCGTTGAACCAACGTCCATTCCATGCCTGATCCATAAAGTCATCAAAAGTATCTCCAAAAAGTTCCGGCAGTAACATAAGTCATTCCTCCTTTATGTTTTTGATTTTCTGTAATACGAGGCGGCGATTCAGGAAGCCTGTTCCATAGAAGCGATCTTTCTGTGCTGCTTCTGTTTTGTGCCGTTTTATTGCTGTTGTTTTATTGGTACTATTTTATTGGCACTGTTTTATTGTTTCTTTATTGTTGTTTTATGAGTTCCTTCTTTTTGGAACAATTTTGTTATAACACTTGTTACTAGCACTGTCAAGTGGCGAGTGCTAATTTTTCTTAAAAAATAAAACATGATCGCGTGAAAAATCGCGCCGGCTGCAGGAACCGGCGCGAAACAGACTTCTTTTCGGTTATTTCGAGGCGTTTTCAACAGCCTCGAGGAGAGCCCTGGAAAGCTGGTCCGGACAGGAGGTGTTTTTAAATCCGCAGGTTGTACCCTTTAAGATGTCTGCGACTTCAGTTGCCTTGCGGCCCTCGACCAGACGGCTGATGCCGGAGAGATTTCCGTTGCAGCCTCCGGTAAAGCGTACATTTGTGAGAATGCCGTCATTGATGTCGAAATCAATGAGCTGGGAACAGGTTCCTTTTGTTTTGTACTGGTAATGCATAAAAATCCTTCTTTCTGTGCTTATGTGTAATGTTTATGTTATCTCTTTCGCGTGCCTCACACGCGCTCTTATATGTGACCTGCCTTCGTTTTTGAGGAGATGATCAGATCAGGAAGGTCACAGATTCGCCGGACGATTCCATCAGGATCTGTTACACTTCCGAATCCGTAGGATGCCCAGAGGAAGCGTATGGAGGGATCGGGGACTTTGCAATCATTGCGCGATGAATCAAAACATCCGTTTTCCTGTTTCTGCCGGGCCTCTTTCTTCAGGAGACGGTCCGCCTCCCTTGTCGCGTCAAAGTCCGCCTGAATATCGCCGATGTAAAGAGCGTTCTGAAGATGATATTCAGAAGCAATGCGATAGATATTATACGCCTTAAGTCTGTCTGTGTCTCCGGGACAGAGATGATCCGTGATATAGCAGCCAAGACCGGTCAGCCGGAGAAACTGCTCAATATAACCGCTCTGGCAATTACTGACGATGAAGCAGGGAATACCTGGTGGCAGCTGATGCGAGGCTTTTGTGCGGGGCAGACCGGCTTCCGATTCTCCGGATTTCCGGGGGTCGATTCCCGTGAGAGTCTGAAGAGTTCGTTCCAGTCCGTCATAAGGCTCGGGAGGGTTGCGGTCGATTGCAATTTCCTCGGCATCATACCATTGACGAAGGAGATCAGCCTTTTCTGCATCGGGAAGATCCGGAAGCAGATCCTTGGCGATAGTCTCGAGCGGCTTTCCGAATTCACGTCGCAGATCTTCGCTTACAATCCGCGAGCCTGAACCTCCGCCCTCCGGGTGAATCAGATGAAGGGGAGGGAGATGACGGGAGCGGTAGTCCCGGTTCATAGAATCCAGCACGGTATTCCATGCCTCGGCAACAATCGGCGTGGTATCCCAAAGCGTGCCGTCAACATCGAAGATGATTCCGTCTGTCTGCAGTTTGTTCATATAACCTCTTTTCTGTTTGACTCTTGTCTTCTGCTGCAGCTTCCGGATATCTGTGTCACCGGTATTCAGGCAGAAGCGGATGGCCGCGCCTGACGGGAAGTGGAGCTGCTTTTCCTATTGTATATAGGTTATGCGACAGGTGTCAATCTTTATTGCCGTCCAGATTGGGGATTAGGGATATAGCTTATGCGGCAGGTGCCAATCTTTATTGCTGTCCAGACTGGTGTATCGCCCTGAGTGGTTCGGAGTATCTGTTCGATTTACATTGAGTCTGTTATAATGACTCGAAGATGCCTCGGAGAATATCGTGTATAACTGCCAGGTAAAACAATGTGGATAATCAGAGGGTAGAAAATCAGAAGACAGCAGAATCGGAGGAATTTTCAGTGGACAGGAACTCAGAGAATGTGATTCCGGAGGAACTGAGTTTGAAGAAAAAAGTCTCGGAGGACAGGTTCGGGGAGATGCGGCGGATTATACTTCCTCTGGGCAGATGGTATCAGAAGAACAGGAGAGATCTTCCCTGGAGAAGGGAGAAAAATCCGTATCACACATGGATATCGGAGATTATGCTTCAGCAGACCCGGGTGGAGGCAGTGAAGGAGTATTACACTAAATTTCTGCTTGCGCTTCCCACGGTCAGAGACCTTGCGTGCTGCCCAGAGGACCGCCTCATGAAGCTGTGGGAGGGCCTCGGGTATTACAGCAGAGTCCGGAATATGCAGAAAGCCGCAATCCAGATCATGAATGATTTCGGAGGAAAGATTCCGGACGACGTGAAGACACTGAAAACCCTTAAAGGGGTCGGAGACTACACAGCCGGAGCAATCGCTTCGATTGCATTCGGAAAGCCGCAGGCGGCAGTAGATGGGAATGTACTCCGGGTAATAACCCGGGTACTGGCAGATTCCTCTGACATCACAAGGCAGAAATACCGCAAAGAGATTGAAGACAGTCTGACAGGGGTGATGAAGCTGGAGTTATCTGGCAGCACAGCAGAGAATCCGATTACACCCGGGGACTTCAACCAGGGCATGATGGACCTGGGAGCGACAATTTGTCTGCCGAAGGGGGTGCCGAAATGCGCAGAGTGTCCGCTTGTAAAGTGGTGCAAAGCGCATGAACAGGGGCGGGAGATGGATTTTCCCGTAAAGTCTGAAAAAAAGCCTCGCCGGATGGAGAACCGGACGATCCTTGTGGTGCGGGACGGAGACAGGGTACTTCTGAACCGAAGGCCGGAGAAGGGGCTGCTTGCAGGATTGTATGAGTTTCCGAACCTTGAGGGGAGCCTTAGCGAAGAGGAGGCGCTGAACAAGGTGAAGGAGCTGGGACTGCCGGCTCTTTATATTAGGAGACTGGCAGACAGCAGACATATTTTTTCGCATATTGAGTGGCAGATGAGAGGATATGAGATCCGGGTCGGCTCTTTTCCGGATCGCCTGTCCGTGGGGGCAGACGAGACTTCTGACAAGAAAGCGGGAGCCGGTCTGTTTTTTGCGGAGATTGATGAAATAAGAAGAAAGTATGCTGTTCCCTCCGCCTACAAGGCCTATGCGGACGCACTGAATCTGAACAGAGCAGAGAATGCCGGGAGCGCCGGATTGCAAAAGAGATAAATCCATGGGAATCAGCCCGTCAGGTCTTCTGTCAGGAAAAAACTGCATCTGCATAGTGGCATTTATATATTATCTGTCTCTGCTCACGAAACCGTGCCGGAAACAGGCGACCACCGAAACGGAGCCTCAAAGATCCGATACCATCTGCTCACGCAAGCGTGCCGGAAACAGACGGGAAGACGGCGTGAGCGGATGTTTGCGTAAAATGGAATGGCCGGAGGGGCAGGCGAAAACAGCAGACGGCGTGAAGGATGATGTGCGGAGAACAGCCTGTGTGATCGGGCAAGGATATGCGAGATTGCAATTTGACAGGTCTTGTGGCATTATAGAAACGGTATATTCTGCCGAATTGAAAGAAAGGTTTAACGGGAAGATGAAGTTACTCAGCGTTACTGTACCATGTTACAATTCCGAAAGCTACATGAGAAAGTGCATTGAATCTCTCCTTACCGGAGGTGAGGATGTTGAGATTCTGATCGTTGATGACGGATCGACGAAGGATCGGACAGCCGAGATCGCGGATGAATATCAGGAAAAATATCCGACGATTGTCCGGGCTATTCATCAGGAGAATAAAGGTCACGGCGGGGCTGTCAATACCGGAATCGATCATGCGACCGGACTTTATTTCAAGGTTGTGGACAGCGATGACTGGCTGGACAGAAGCGCTTTTGAAAAGGTGCTCGACGCTTTGCGGGGCCTTGCAAAGTCCGGCAATATCGTCGACGCTTTTTTTGCGAATTATGTGTATGAGAAGCAGAATCGGAAATATAGAAAATATGTGATGCGATACAGGATGTATTTTCCAGAAGGAAGAATCTTCGGATGGGATCAGGTAAAACGGATGAATGTGTTCCACTATGTGCTGATGCATTCGCTGATTTACCGGACAGAGCTGCTCAGGGAGGTGAAACTGAGACTTCCGGAGCATACATTCTATGTTGATAATATCTATGCGTTTGTGCCTTTTTCCAGGGTAAAGACCATGTATTATCTGAATGTCAACCTGTACCGCTACTTTATCGGCCGTTCGGATCAGAGCGTGAACGAGAAGGTCATGATGACGAGATTTCCGCAGCAGCTCCGGGTTGCCTATCTCATGCTGGATTACTTTGAACAGTTCCATAAACTTCGCCTTCATCCGAAGCAGAGAGAATTTTTGATCCATGATGTATTGATCATCATGATGATAACGACTTCCATGATGATGCGTTCCGAAGACCCGGAGATGCTGAAGGAAAAGGCTCCGCTGTGGAATCGTCTGAAGAAGGTCGATTATATGGCGTTTCTGAAAATTCGTGCCAGCGCGTCCGGTGTGGCGCTGAATCTTCCCGGGGAGGGTGGACGAAAAGTAGTAAAGAAAGGGTATCATGTTCTGGAGAAGGTCTTCGGCTTTGACTGATTCGGGAATGGTGCGACAGGTGCTTATCACAGAATGAGAATAGGAACAGGATATGATGTACACAAGCTGACAGAGGGGCGGAAGCTGATCCTCTGCGGCGTTGAAATACCTTATGAGAAAGGGCTTCTGGGGCATTCTGACGCCGACGTTGCTCTGCATGCCATCATGGATGCGCTTCTCGGTGCTGCTGCGATGAAGGACATCGGCTATCATTTTCCGGATACAGATCCTGCATATGAGGGCGCATCCAGTATGGATCTGCTCCGAAAAGTCGGCGGGATGCTTGAAGACGGCATGTACATTATTTCGAATATTGACTGCACGATCATCTGCCAGAGGCCTAAGCTGAGGCCGTATCTGGATGAGATGGCCGGAAACGTCGCGGAAGCGCTTGGCCTGCTTGAGGATCAGGTGAATATCAAGGCAACTACGGAGGAAGGCCTCGGCTTCACAGGGAGCGGAGAAGGAATTTCCGCGCAGGCGGTGTGCCTGATTGAACGAGCGCTGGAGCAGATGCCGGATGACCGTATGGAAGGCTCCGGACATGGATGCGCTTCCTGTCCGATGCGTACGCTTGCCAAGACCGAAGCGGATGTCCGGTAATTGTCAGACAGTTCCCGGACGCGGATCCGGATACAGGTCCGTGTGATCGGATACAGATTAAATCGGATGCAGATTAAATCGGATAGAGATAAAATCGGATGCAGATTAAAAATCGTATACATATTAAAAAGCGGATACAGATTAAACCGGATGCAGATTAAGCCGGATACAGATTAAAAGAGAAGAATCCGGTCACAGCGTGACCGTTATGATATTTTACAGGAGGCATACCAGATGTCAATCAGATTTTATAATACACTGACAAAGACGAAACAGGAGTTTAAACCGATCACACCGGGTAAGGTCACGATGTATGTATGCGGACCGACCGTTTACAACCTGATTCACATCGGCAACGCGAGACCCATGATCGTGTTTGATACGCTTCGGCGCTACCTGACTTACAAGGGCTATGATGTGAACTATGTGTCGAACTTTACCGATGTCGATGACAAGATCATTCAGAGAGCGAATGAGGAGGGAGTAACGGCGGCGGAGCTTTCGCAGAAGTATATCCGGGAGACGAAGAAGGATATGGCAGACATGAATGTTCTTCCGGCCACGACGCATCCTCTCGCGACGCAGGAGATCGATGGTATGATCCGCCTAATCCGGGATCTTGAGGAAAAAGGATTTGCCTACAATGTGAACGGGACCGTTTATTTCCGCACCAGAAAGGATCCGGGATATGGCAAGCTCTCCCATAAGAATCTTGATGATCTGCGTTCGGGATTCCGGGATCTTAAAGTAACGGGTGAGGCTGAGAAGGAAGACCCGCTCGATTTTGTACTGTGGAAACCCAAAAAGGAGGGGGAACCCTTCTGGAAAAGCCCCTGGGGAGATGGAAGGCCGGGCTGGCACACCGAGTGCTGCGTGATGTCCCGAAAGTATCTGCACGCGACCACTATCGACATTCATGCAGGCGGAGAGGATCTGATCTTCCCGCATCACGAGAATGAGATTGCCCAGGTGGAATGCGCAACCGGTCAGGAGTTTGCTCACTACTGGCTCCACAATGCGTTCCTGAATATCGATAACGTGAAGATGTCGAAATCACTTGGAAATTTCAAGACAGTGCGTGAGGTCGGTGAGCATTATGACCTTCAGGTTCTCCGTTTCTTCATGCTCTCGGCGCATTACCGAAGGGTTCTGAACTTCAGTGCCGATATCATGGAGGCCGCAAAGGCTTCCCTTGGCAGAATCCGAACCGCGGTGAGCACCCTGAACGATCATATTGCCGGGGCAAAGAGCGTGTCCCTGACGGAGGATGAGAAGAGAAAGCTCGGCATCGATGAAGAGGGAAGAAGAATCCCGTTTGAGCTCAAAAAGGACCCGATGACCGGAGCAGAGATCTGGCCGGAGGATATGCGGCGTTTCCGCCTTGAATTTGAGAAAGCGATGGACGATGACCTGAATACGGCGGACGCCGAGACAGCGATTTTTAATCTCGTGAAATTCGCGAATGTAGAGGTCACCGCGGACAGTTCCCGGGAGTTCGCTGAGGCGGTGAAGAAGGAAATTGTCGAACTGTCCGATATTCTCGGACTGATCGTCGATGTCAGAGAGGAAGCTCTGGACGAAGAGATCGAACAGAAGATTGCTGAACGGAACGCGGCCCGCAAGGCGAAGGATTTTGCAAAGGCAGATGCCATCCGTGATGAGCTTCTCGCAAAAGGCATCATATTGAAGGACACCCGGGATGGCGTGAAGTGGGAGAGAAAGTGATCTTTCCGGAAGATTGATGTGAGCGGGAAGAATCGGAAGAAACAGCAGAGGTGAAACAGGAGAGGACGTGATTTTTCCGGAAGGATTGCCTGTGACGGAAGAAAAGCAGAAAAAACCAGAAGAAAAGCAGAAGAAAAGCAGAAGAAAAGCAGAGGGAAAACAGATTGGATGAGAGAGAAAATCTGGCGGCGGAGCTCGTCCGCAATCTGGAGGAAAAATATGCGCTTCCGGATTTTGACGCGAAACAGTATTCACCGCTGACGCTTGCGTATATCGGAGACTGCATCTATGAGCTGATCATACGGACGCTGCTTGTGCGGGAATCAAATGCTCCTGTGAATAAGCTTCATCGAACGGCCAGCAGCCTTGTCAAGGCGGAGACACAGTCGGAGATGATCGGTGTGTTCGAGGAGAGAGATCTCCTGACAGAGGATGAGAAGCGTGTATTTCATCGGGGCAGGAATGCCAAGGCATATACGCACGCAAAGAATGCGAGTATTCAGGAGTACCGGAGAGCTACAGGCTTTGAGGCTGTCTGCGGATACCTGTATCTGAAGGGAGATGTCGGAAGACTGGTGGAACTCGTCAGTACAGGGATATCAGAACATTACCGGAATCTCGGAGAATCTCCCTTCCGTATTGCGGAAAAGGAAACAGATCCGGACAACCACACAGGGAAGACGGCAAAGTCATAACCGGATCTGCACACGCTTTGTGGCAGGTGGCCTGTCTGCGCTTTCGGAGATTTCGGAGAGGTAGAACAGTAAACTCCTAAGCCCCGCAGGCGGGGTACCACATACTGTATAGGCTGCGGCTTGCTCCGTGCTGCGTACTTTCGCAATTCCAGACGGACAGACACACAGGAGGAGGATGTGATGAGAAATTCGTATAATAACAGTGGATCTTCGAGAGAACAGAGGCCGGGTGCCGGAAGGCATGGCGGCGGTTTTGACAGATATCGAGAGGAAGGATCTGGGAGAAGCGGAGCTTATAAGAGCAATTTGAGGGATGAACCCGGAAGAAGTGGCGGTTATAGAGGTGTATCCCGGAAAAATGACGGATACAAAGGAATGTACGGGAAAAACGGAGGCAATGAATCGTCTGGGAAAAACGGAAGTTATAAGGATCTAAGAAGAAGGGAAAGAACGGAGAAAACAGCAGCGCGGCGTCAGACGGAGGCGGACCGGGAGTTCGAGGAGAATCCGAACCGTCTGGAGGGCAAAAATGCGGTACTTGAGGCCTTCCGTTCCGGCCGGAGCGTAGACAAGGTCTATCTGCAGGAAAACCTTCATGATGGGATGATCATGACAATTGCGAGAGAGGCCAGAAAAGCCGGGACAATCATCAGCTACGTTCCGAAGGAAAGGCTGAACATGATGTCTGAGACCGGAAGCCACCAGGGGGTGATTGCGATTGTCGCCTCTTATCCTTATGCTGAGGTTTCCGACATGCTGAAGGCGGCAAAGGAAAAGGGAGAGAAACCTTTCCTCTTTCTTCTGGATGGTATTGAGGATCCGCACAATCTCGGAGCCATCATCCGTACCGCGAATCTTGCGGGGGCGCATGGCGTAATTATCACGAAACACCGCGCGGTAGGGCTGACTGCGACCGTCGCAAAAGCCTCTGCCGGCGCGATTAACTACACGCCGGTCGCGAAGGTCACGAATCTTGCGGCTGTCATCGACGAACTGAAGAAAGAAGGCATCTGGTTTGTCTGCGCGGATATGGGCGGAACCCCGATGTATGACCTGGATCTCACCGGCCCCATCGGACTTGTCATCGGAAATGAGGGAGAGGGTGTGAGCCGGCTGGTCAGGGAAAAGTGCGATTTTGTCGCTTCGGTTCCAATGAAGGGAGATATCGATTCCCTTAATGCATCCGTGGCGGCTGGTGTGCTGGCCTATGAAATTGTTCGTCAGAGACGCTGAAGTATCCGGCAATCGTAGAATTATCCGTTAGATACAGAGGCTCGCGGCAGCCACAGAATGCTATTACGTCTGCACGCGAGGCGGTTGATTCAGGTTAGATACGCAGAGGCTCGCGGCAACCACAGAATGGCCTGGCAGAAACCGTGAGGCTTCAGACAGCAAATTGTTCTTCAATAAATATACAGGATTATGAAAAACAGTGAGTACGAGGGAGTTCCGGACGAGGAACTGATTCGCCGGCTTCGCAGCGGCGAGACCGGGATCGAGGATTTTCTGCTTGAAAAGTACAAGAAAACGGTCCGTTCTCTGGCGAGGGAGCTTTACCTGGCCGGCGGAGACAGGGAGGACCTGCTGCAGGAGGGAATGCTCGGGTTGTTCAAGGCAATCCGGGATTATAACCCGGACGAAAATGCATCGTTCCGGACCTATGCCGGACTTCTGATTTCCAGGCAGATGTATACGGCTGTGCTATCCGCAAGCCGGCAAAAGCACAGGCCGCTAAACAGCTCGATTTCCATCAGCGAGCTTCAGGATAACCGCAAGGACGCGGAGTTGGGTGCCGCGGACAGTCCGGAGAATATTTTGATTGATTTTGAAAATGCCAGAAATCTCCGGGATGAGATCAATCAGGCACTGAGCCGGATGGAGAGAGAGGTTCTCGAATTATATCTGGACGGGTTGGATTATCATGAGATTGCCGGGAGAATGAACCGAACCCCGAAATCCATAGACAATGCTCTCCAGAGAATCCGCGGGAAGGTGCAGCAGATTGTCGTTCGAAAGGGTCTATGAGCAGGCAGAAGGAATTCAGCCCCGGTGTCAGAATCCGGCTTTCGGATCCGGTCAGTTTGTCAGAATCCGGTTTCCGGATCCGGTCAGGCCAGCAGATTCCGGATTCTTTACAAGGAACTTCGCGTATGCTAAAATTAATCTAACTATGTCATCATCCTTTCCTGACGAAAGGTAACGAGGATAAATATGGAGAACAAAAAGGTTACCCACTCCGCCAGGCTGGTACTCCGTCTATGGAATGTCGGCCTGTTTGCACTTGTATGGGCATTCTTTTATAACGACTACGCGTTTGATACCTACAAGATACCCGGCATGATCGCCAGTATCCTGATCTTTTATATCATTTACAATCTCCTTTGCAGTGTGTACAAGGCGTTCCGTATCGCGTCCACAAATATGGGAGAGATCGTCTTTTCGCAGTTTATTTCCTTTGCCATTACGGATTTTATCCTGTATGTGGAGTGTTGTCTGATCTACAACCAGGTGGTCAATATTCTGCCGGGAGCTTTTATTGTTTTGCTTCAGCTGGTCGGAACGATAAACATTGTCGTTTTCACGAAGCGGTACTTCATGAAGCATGTCGCACCGCAGAAGACGCTGGTACTTTACGGGAAAAAGATCAGTCCGGAGGAGGTGCTTGCATTTGAACAGAGACTTCTGAAGAAATACAAGCATCTGTTTTCCGTTATTTATACCGAGAGAGAGGAGATCGGGGAAGAAATACTGCTGCAGCACATGCAGGGCTGCTGCACCGTCATCATGTATGGCGTTACCTTTGAGACAAGGGCGGCTGTTAGCGAGATGTGCATTGAGCACAAGAAGAATTTCTACTACACCCCTGAGCTTCTGGATATCTTTGGCCTAGGCTGTGAGCCGAAGCATCTTCTGGATACTCCGCTGATGAAGTATGAGTATAACTATAATAACAAGAAATATCAGGGGATAAAGCGTGCGCTGGATATTATTTTTTCTCTGTTTCTTATCATCGTCACGTCTCCTGTCATGCTGGTTGTCGCCATCTGCATCAAGGCAGAGGATCACGGGCCGGTATTCTTCCGCCAGAAGCGCTATACCAAGGACGCGAGGGTTTTTGAGATCCTGAAGTTCCGGAGTATGGTTGTCGATGCGGATAAGTACGGAGTCCTTCCGACAACGGACAGGGATCCCAGAATTACAAGGACCGGACGGGTGATCCGGAAGTTTCGGCTGGATGAGTTCCCCCAGTTTTTCAACATCCTCAAAGGGGATATGAGCTTTGTCGGCCCAAGACCGGAGCGGGTGGAGCACGTGGACGAGTACGTCAGGGAAATACCGGAATTTCGTTACCGGCTTTCGGTCAAGGGCGGACTTACCGGCTACGCTCAGGTATTCGGCAAGTATAATACCTCCGCGCATGATAAGCTTCTTCTTGATCTGATGTATATCGAGAATCAGTCCATTCTGATGGATGTCAAGCTGGTGCTTTTGACTGCGAGAACCGTATTTCAGCCGGAAAGCACGGAGGGCTTTGATCAGGAAGCCCAGCAGAAGATGAACGAAAAAACCAGGCAGAATGAGGAACAGCACGGCAGCTGAGAGACGTGATTTGTGTATGGCGCGGAGAACAGACAGCGAGAAGAACAGGACAGTCTCTGTGGGGAAGCAGCGGCTTCTGCCGTCGGATTTTTGCCAGGTATTATCCTGATATTTTTGGAAAGGGATCTTTATGAAGGTTGCGATCGTAACGCATTCCTCAACATTTGAAGACAGAGCAGAAGCGGTAGCCCAGTTTTTCGAGGAAAAAGGGCATACCGCTGTTCGCGTTTTTTCAGATTTCGATCATCATGGCAAACGAACGGTTCAAAGAGAAGCGGAAAATCATGTCTACATCCACCTCAGACCATATACCAGGAATCTTTCGCTTACGCGTCTCATGGCAATCCGCCGATTTGCGCTCGACGCAGGGGCATATCTGGAATCTGGGGGCTTCGATCTGATTTATTTTATGATTCCTGCCAATTCCTTTGCTGCGGAAGCAGAACGGATTCGCAGGAAAACAGGCGTTCGTGTGATTTTTGACCTGATTGATCTCTGGCCGGAATCGCTCCCGCTGAGGGCGGCAGCTCACCTGACGCCGATCCGGAGATGGAGAAATCTTCGGGATCATCATCTGGGATGTGCTGACGTGATCTTCACGGAATGTGGTTTTTATCGGGAACAGCTTGATTTACCAGAGAACAGAACATATACTCTTTACTGGTGCAAACTTTCCGGTGATAATAAATATAGAGCGTCAGGCGAAAGGATTCGGACAGATCCCGGAGGAGCGCCAAATCCAGAGAAGACAGCTGTCCATGATAACGCAACCCGTGATAATGTAGCTCGTGACAATATAGCCCATGATAACGTAGCTCATGATAACATAGCCCATGATGTCATAGCCCATGATGCTGTGGTTGATGATGCCGTGGTCAGAAAATCGTCGTGTCCGGAGCAGAGTCTCCGCATTGCGTACATCGGCGCAATCAACAATATCATTGATATTCCGAGGATTGCGTATCTTCTGGGGGCGTTGAACCGCCGAAGGAAGGTTATTGCGGATATCATCGGAGAGGGAGAGCACAGAGACGATTTTATCCGGGAGCTCCGGAACAGCGGTGCCGAGACTGTCTGCCGCGGAGCGGTCTATGAGGAAGACCGGAAGGCAGAGATTCTTTCCCGCTGCTGTCTTGGCATCAATGTGATGCGGACGGATGTGCATGTCGGATTGTCAATGAAATCCATTGACTATCTGTCATATGGGGTTCCGCTGATCAACAGCATCAAGGGAGATTTATGGGAATTTGCGTCGACATGCGGTATTGGTGTAAATATTCCCGACAACCTGATGACGATGACGGAGGAAGATCTGAATCTGATCCTGGACAGACTGATTGCAGTTGCGGAAGATCCGCAGGCGCGCAGGAAATGCGTGGATTTGTACCGCAGGAATTTTACACAGGAGGCGTTTAACCGGACGCTCGAACGGGCGCTGGAGGAGCAGAAGCTTTTGCCGCGGTCTTCCATAATTGCGTAACAGGGGGAACAGGCAGCACACGAATACTTCGCATTCGGCTGCGGCTCACTGTTCGCGTAAATAAAACCGGTTAACAGAGACATTGGTCAAGAAATAACTCGGTTAACAGAGAAAATGGTCAACAGCGAAACAGGTAACAAAAGAAAAAAGATAAACAGAGTACAGAAAGGCATTGATATGAAAGGAATCATTCTGGCAGGCGGATCCGGAACCAGGTTATATCCGCTGACTAAGGTGACATCGAAGCAGCTTCTCCCGATTTATGACAAACCCATGATCTACTATCCGCTCTCCGTTCTGATGAACGCGGGGATTCGTGATATACTGATCATTTCAACGCCGGCGGACACGCCGCGCTTTGAGGAGCTTCTCGGAGACGGGCATCAGTTCGGCATCTCGCTGCAGTATAAGGTGCAGCCGTCTCCGGATGGTCTCGCTCAGGCTTTTATCATCGGAGCGGACTTTATCGGGGATGAGCCGGTTGCCATGATCCTCGGAGATAATATTTTCGCCGGCCATGGGCTGAAGAAACGCCTGAGAGCTGCCGTGGAAAATGCGGAAACCGGAAAGGGAGCTACGGTGTTCGGCTATTATGTCGATGATCCGGAGAGATTTGGCATCGTGGAGTTTGACAGGGACGGAAGAGCAGTTTCCATCGAAGAAAAGCCGGCGAAGCCCAAGAGCAATTACTGTGTGACCGGACTGTATTTCTACGACAACCGCGTGGTGGAGTATGCTCAGAAGTTAAAACCGTCGGCAAGAGGAGAGCTCGAGATCACGGACCTGAACAAGATCTATCTGCAGAATGGGGAACTGAATGTCGAGCTTCTGGGACAGGGATTTACCTGGCTGGACACCGGTACACATGAGAGTCTTGTGGATGCCACAAACTTTGTAAAGATCACAGAGCAGCATCAGCACCGCAAGATCGCCTGCCTCGAGGAAATTGCCTATCTGAACGGCTGGATCACAAGAGAACAGGTACTCCGGGAGTATGAGGAGCTGAAGAAGAATCAGTACGGCCAGTATCTGATGGACGTTCTGAACAACAAATATGTCGATATCCTTCACAATGACTGAAGTGTGACGGGAGTAAAGGAGAAAATCATGAATATTATCGTTACCGGCGGTGCCGGATTTATCGGAAGCAATTTTATTTTCTATGAGCTGGAGCAGCATCCGGAGGACAGGATCATCTGCCTGGACAAGCTGACCTATGCCGGCAACCTGTCTACGCTGGCGCCGGTTCTGGAAAAGCCGAATTTCCGCTTTGTCAAACTTGATATCTGTGACAGAGAGGGAGTTTACAGACTGTTTGAGGAGGAAAAACCGGACATCGTCGTGAATTTTGCCGCGGAGTCTCATGTGGACCGTTCGATCGAGAATCCGACGATCTTCCTCGAGACGAATATCATCGGAACCTCGGTGCTGATGGACGCCTGCCGCAAGTATGGCATTCACAGGTATCATCAGGTTTCTACGGATGAGGTTTACGGAGATCTTCCGCTGGACCGCCCGGATCTGTTTTTCCATGAGGATACACCGATTCATACCTCCAGTCCTTACAGCACATCCAAGGCATCCGCGGATCTTCTGGTTAACGCATACCACAGAACCTATGGGCTTCCGGTAACGATCAGCCGCTGCTCAAACAACTACGGCCCCTATCAGTTTCCGGAAAAGCTGATTCCTCTGATGATCGCGAATGCACTGGCGGACAAAAAACTCCCGGTTTATGGAGAGGGCCTGAATGTACGTGACTGGCTTTATGTGGAGGATCACTGCAAGGCCATCGACCTCATCATGCGGAAGGGAACAGTTGGAGAGGTCTACAACATCGGCGGTCACAATGAGATGCACAACATCGACATCGTAAAGCTGATCCTGGATTATCTGGGTAAGCCATATTCTCTGATCGAGCATGTCACCGACCGAAAAGGCCACGATCAGAGATACGCCATTGATCCGACCAAGATCCACAATGAGCTCGGCTGGTTGCCGGAGACGATGTTCAAGGATGGAATCAAGAAGACCATTCAGTGGTATCTGGATCACAAGGAATGGTGGGAGAACATTATTCGTGGCGATTACCAGAACTATTATAATGAGATGTACGGGAAGAAAGAGGTTATCGGCTGATGAAGGTATTTGTGACAGGCGTGGCCGGGCAGCTCGGACACGATGTAATGAATGAGCTGGCGGCAAGAGGCCTGGAAGGGGTAGGAACGGATCTTGCTCCTTCCTACAGCGGTATCAATGAAGGATCAGCGGTAACCAGGATGCCGTATGTATCCCTCAATATAACGGACGAGGATGCGGTGGATCGCGTCATTTCCGAGGTGAAGCCGGATGTCATTGTGCACTGTGCGGCATGGACTGCGGTTGACGCTGCCGAGGATGAGGAAAACAGGCCGAAGGTTATGGCGATCAATGTGGACGGAACGAGGAATATCGCCCGCGCAGCGCGAAAAGCGGATGCAAAGATGGTCTACATCAGCACGGATTACGTGTTTGACGGACAGGGAACAGAGCCATGGAAGCCGGACTGCAGGGACTACGCTCCGCTCAATGTGTATGGAAAGTCAAAGCTGGGAGGGGAGCTCGCCGTCTCTGAGATCCTTGAGAAGTACTTCATCGTGCGGATTGCCTGGGTATTCGGACTGAACGGTAAGAATTTCATCCGGACGATGCTGAATGTAGGCAGGACGCATTCGGAAGTACGCGTGGTAAATGATCAGATCGGAACGCCGACCTATACGCTGGATCTGGCGCGGCTTCTGGTGGATATGATCGAAACCGATAAGTACGGATATTATCATGCCACGAATGAGGGCGGATATATTTCGTGGTATGACTTTACAAAAGAGATATACAGACAGGCCGGCATGCAGACCAGAGTCACCCCGGTTACTACCGCGGAGTACGGACTGTCGAAGGCGGCGCGGCCCTTTAACAGCCGCCTGGATAAATCGAAGCTTGTTGAGAATGGCTTTCAGCCGCTTCCGGACTGGAAGGATGCTTTGCATCGTTTTCTGGTTGAGATCGGTGAGATCCGCTGATATCGGCGAATGTGGCGGACAGATATAAACACCATTGAATCCGCTGTGACAGTAAAGCCGGCGGATGTGAGCGGGCATTGAAAGCCGGATCAAAGAGAAAAGGAACAGTCGCATAAAACCTGGGATTCCGAGAGGAAAGAAACCGTTTTACTGCGGTCGTTCCTTTTTGCGTTCGCGCGTGCATTCGATCACAGACCAGTGCTGACGCAATGTATACAGGCAGTGATCCGCAACAGACATTTTATCAGGATAAATATATGGTAGAAATTTTGCTTGCAACCTATAATGGAGAGAGATATCTGGCCGAGCAGCTGGAGTCTCTTCTCTCGCAATCGGAGAAGAATATCCGGATTCTGATCCGTGACGATGGTTCCACTGATGGCACACAGGGGATTCTGGAGGATTATGCGCAGAAATATCCGGAGAAGATTCGCGTGATCTGTGATCAGATCCGCTGCGGAGGGCCGACGCCAAATTTCATGGAGCTCGTGAAGCATGCGGCCGGGGAATACATTATGTTCTGCGATCAGGACGATGTCTGGAAAAAGGAGAAGGTCAGGAGGACGCTGCAGGTCATGGCAGAAAAGGAGAAGGCAAGAGGCGCGGATTGCCCGCTTCTGGTTTTTTCTGACTATATTGTGGCAGACGCGGCGCTGAATCCCGTCCCGGTCCGCGAGAAGCAGCTGCAGGTCTACGGACACCGCACAGATTTCCGACATCTTCTGGTGCAGAATTATGTGACGGGATGCACGGTCATGATGAACCGGGCAGCTTACCGGCTTATGGGAGATTATGATCCGAGGATCCGTATGCATGACTGGTGGGCCGCGCAGTATGTCAGCGCCCTCGGCGAGGTCGTTCATCTTCCGGAAAAGCTGATGTACTACCGGCAGCACGGCGATAATGTGGTGAGTGCGGTGAATGTCAGAAGCTTTTCCTATCGTATCGGTAAGCTGATGGACAGGAATACCAGATATAATCTGAAGCTGAATTTTGCGGAGGCAAGGTTGCTGTATGAGAGATTCGGCAGTATAATGCCTGAAGACTCGAAGAACGCACTCGAGGAGTTTCTGCGTATTCCGGACTTTTCAAAGCCGAGAAGGATGGCTGCCCTGCTTAAGGGACGTTTTCTGAAAGGCGATCTGGTCAGGATCCTGGGACAGCTGTTCTATATCTGACGATTTTACAATCCGGAAGCAACATGGTAAAATAACAGACTGCAATATCTGAAAACAAGACAGAGAAAGTGTTTTATATGCTGATTAAAAGTATTCCGGGACTGCTGCTTGTATTTCTGGTGATTCCCGGCATCTGCGGATATATCCTTACGGATCTTCTGCACCTATATGAGAATAATATTGTCAGACGGTCCGTCCTGAATCTTGTCGCCGGAAATCTGCTGATGTGGGCGGTCTTTGAGGCGGTGGCAGTTCCCATGATTTTCCTTCGACAGGACTTTCGGCATGTGATCCTGCTGTGGCTTCTGATTCTGGCGGCGCTTGTGATTATCTTCGTCTCTATTCGCAGAAAGGTTCCGTTTATCCGGTTCGATGCAAGGCACCGGAAGCAGCCGGGGCTTTTCCGTGACAGGACTGCTCTGGTTCTGCTGCTGCTTCTGCTTGTGATCGTGGGTTTCCAATGTGCGGTATATCTGTTTGGAATGCATCTGGATGAGGATGATTCCCGGTTTATCGCTCATGCGGTATACACATGGAAGACCAACCGGATGCTCACGGAGAATGCCGCGACGGGTGAACTGAATCTCCAGAACTGGGGCGGAGACTATCTGAAGGATGCCGTCTCTCCGTGGATGATCTACATCGCAATGCTGGCGAGACTCACTGCAATGCATCCGGCGGTGCTTGCGCACACGGTACTTCCGGTGATTCTTCTGCTCCTCGGCTATGGGATCTACTGCCTGGCGGGTATGGAACTGTTCGGGGATGACAGACGGAAGGCAATTTTATTCTGTCTGATTGTCGCTTTTCTCCAGCTCTTTTTTGCGGGATCTACTCGCACACAGTCGGAGTTTGCGCTTCTGCGGATCTGGCAGGGGAAGGCCGTGGTCGCGGGAGTGGGAATACCGATGATCCTGTACTGCTTTATCTATCTGTACAGACACGCCGCGGAAGAGAGGGCCATCTGGATGCTTCTGATTACAGACCTGGCATGCTGTCTCCTATCCGGGATGGGCATTATCATTGCGGCGTCCATGATCGGGATCTGCTCGATCTGGTACATTCTTGGATGCCGCAGGTGGAGGGCGATCTGGAAGGTTCCTGTGGTACTTCTGCCTTCTGTCGTGTTCGGCGGGCTCTACTATATGTGTAAAATCGGGAGGATCGTTCTATGACAGATGCATGGAGGCAGGTTCTGGACAAGGTGCGGGAATCCTTTGCGGGCAACTGGTTTCTGCTTTTATGGATCGTTGCCTTGATCTATCTGTTTTTCGCGGAGAAGGAAAAACGAAAGCTTCTCGTTTATCCATCCATTCTGCTCGGCGTTCTGATATTCAATCCGCTTCTTTACCGGTATTGCTGGAGAAAGCTGTTTGACTACGCGTACTGGAGGGCGTTCTGGATGGTGCCGGTTCTGCCTGTGATCGCGGCAGCAATGGTGAGCCTTGTATGCAGGATGCGGAAAAACTTCATGAAGGCTGCCGTGATCGTTCTTGCTTTGGCAGTTTCAGCCGCGACCGGAACGTTCATATACAAGGATCGTTTCGTGAGAGCACAGAACCGTTACAAGCTGCCGCAGGCATCGGTGGATGTGGCTGATGCGCTTCTCTCCCTTGACAGCGAGCCGCGCGCGGCAGTGGATTCCTCGCTGTTCTGTTACATCCGTCAGTATTCACCGGACGTACATCTGATGTATGGGCGGAATGCGTGGGGCTATATCGATTATATCGGGGGTGATCAGTACTCTGTTTATCAGCAGATGACGCAGCCGCAGCCGGACCTGAACCTTGTCCGCGGCAGCATGCTGAACATGGATTATGATTACCTGGTGATGCTCCCCTCCCAGGCACCGGGCTACCGGCAGGAGGACGCGGAGAGCTATGACGGCACCTTCTATTCAGACGCCATGAGCAGCGTAGGATTTGAATATATGGATACGGTGGACGGCTATCTGATCTGCAGGGTACTGCCGGGCTGAGAAGAAAGCTGTTTAGACAGATTTCGGCAGAATACTCAGAAAGTGACGTTTTTCGTTCTTAGGAGAACGTCGAAGCATAGAAGGCGGCCGCCAAAAGGCAGGCCTTGGGCTTCGTGACAGGCGGAGCAGACGTGACGACAGGAGAAGTATGAGTAATCGTAAGAGAGTATCGCTTTATATTATGAATATGGTGGATATCGTTTCGCTGCTGATCGCATTCGTGATATCCTATGAAATTCGTAAGATCCTTCCGATGTGGAGAGTGTTCACGAGGGAGAGCATAATTGCCGGATACCGGTTTCAGCAGTTCCCCTATATGCCTCTGCTTTTTGCCACGATCATCTCCTATATACTGGTAAATTTTCTGTTTCTGTATTCGGAGGAGTATCTCTCAAGAAATGTTTCCTCCGAGCTGCTTGCCACGCTGAGAATGATCGTTATGGTAATCGTCGTGGATGTGGTGATTCTGTTCATCACGAAGACCAGTGAACGATACTCCAGAATTTTCATGGTGATTTTCTTCATCATTGCATATTTTACCTGTTTTATTCTGAGGGAAGCGGTCAAAAAAATCTACATTCCGCGTTATAAAAACGGAAAGGCGTCGGAAAAAATGGTGTTGGTCTGCCGTGAGCGGGATACGGACCGGGTTCTCGAACAGCTGAACGCGATTATCGACTGGAGATTTCATATATCAGGTCTTGTGATCATTGATGCGGATCTGGCGGGTGAATATATAAGCGGCATCCGGGTTATCAGCAATTATTCCGACGCAATGGCAAATATTCAGAAGGAGGAGGTGGATTCCATCCTTCTTGTATCGGGGGATCCGGAAGAGGAGAGAGCGTGGGTGCGTCATTTCCAGCCGCTGGGGAAGACGGTTCATGTCAGTCTTCCGGAATTTGAACTCAGTGATACAAAGCGCATGCAGGATATGCTCGGACAGTGCGCGGTAGTCAGCTATCTCCCTGAGATTCCGATCCGGGGGCGCAATGTCGTCATAAAGAGAAGCCTGGATATCATTGTTTCTATTCTTCTGCTTCCTTTTGTTCTTGCAGTGATGCTGATCGTCACATTGCTGACGAAGATTTTCCTGAAGGGGCCTGTTTTTGTTACCAGAGTAAGAGTGGGCATGAATGGACGCCGTTTTAACCAGTATCATTTCCGGGTATACCGGATGGATTCAGATCAGAGGAAGACGGAGGGCAGGAGCTGCTTTACCTGGCTTGGCCGTTTTCTGGATCTGACGCATCTGGACGGGCTGCCGCAAGTTCTGAATGTTCTCGTGGGAGATATGAGCTTCGTCGGACCGAGAGCCCCGTCTCTTCCCTATTTTATTGAAAATCCGGGAGAACTCCGGTATCTGTGCGCAAAGCCCGGACTGGTGGGTACATGGTGCACCGACCGTCGCAGCGGACGCGCGGAAAAGGACCGATATCTGAATAACTGGAGCCTTGGACTGGATGCCGAAATTATTTTCATCATGATCATTCGGTATCTGACGTTCCGCTCCGCAAGGAGCCGACAGACCATGTGGGAGCCGGAGGAGTGCGCTTTCATCCGGGAGTATATGGACTTCCGCAAGCCGCTGGAATACGACCGCTCCGCTTACACCTGCCGGATGACAGCGGGAAAACGCGTCTACTATTTCATCAAGAGGCTGTTCGACATTGTGGGATCGCTCCTGGGGATCATTCTGCTCTCGCCGCTGCTTCTGATCCTGATGTTCGCGGTAATGGCGGATGACGGCGGCAACCCGTTCTACGGACACAGCCGGATCGGAAAGAACGGAAAGAAAATCACGGTTTATAAATTCCGGAGCATGCGCCGGGACGCCGGAGATCTGGAGAAGATTCTGACTCCGGAGCAGCTTGAGCAGTATCGCACGGAGTTTAAGATTGACAACGATCCGCGTATCACTAAGGTAGGAAACTTCATTCGGCGCACGAGCCTGGACGAGCTGCCACAGCTGTTCAACATTCTGTCCGGCGACCTGTCGATTGTCGGTCCGAGACCGATCGTGGAGAAAGAAACCACAATCTATGGAAGAGATGTCGCCAAGCTTCTGAGCGTGAAACCGGGTCTTACGGGATACTGGCAGGCCTATGCGAGGAACAATGCTACCTATGAGAGCGGCGAAAGACAGAAGATGGAAATGTATTACGTGGATCATCAGAGTCTCGGTCTTGATGTGAAGATTCTGTTCCGGACCGTGAAATCGGTCACAAAGGAGGAAGGCGCCCAGTAGACCGCCATGCGATGCATCATTCATTCTGTCTACGGTATGAGTCTTTGCGTCAATTTGCAGCGCGCGTGCGCACAGTTTTGGTGCGTGCACGTTTGCGGTTATGTTTGGAGTGTATGAGCTTGCAGCGCGCGTGCGCGCAGAGCGCATATTTGAGCCCCCGCAATTCTGCGGTAATGGAAACGAGAGATCAAGGAGAATAGAATGACATCTGTGAATGAGAAGAAAATCAGACTGATCATAGCCTGTCACAAGAAGTGTGAGGTGCCGGAGGATTCTGTCTATCTTCCGCTTCACGTAGGAGCAGAGGGAAAGGAGCCCTTTGGCTTCACCGGCGACAATACCGGCGACAATATCAGCTCCAAAAACCCCGTCTACTGTGAATTGACAGGACTCTACTGGGCATGGAAAAATCTGGACTGTGATTACCTGGGACTGGTGCATTACCGGAGATATTTTACACTGAAGAGCAGGCACGAGCAGAAGAAAAACGGCCTTCTTGCATCGGTGCTGACAGAGGCCGAGCTCAGGAAACTTCTGTCCCGGTACCGCGTTCTGGTTCCGAAGAAGCGGCATTATTACATTGAAAGTGTCTATTCCCACTACGCTCATACCTTCGACGGTACGCAGCTCGACAAGGCCAGGGAGATTCTTGCCCGGAAATATCCGGATTATGTGGATGAGTTCGACCGCTTCATGAAGCAGACCGGGGCATACATTTTCAATATGTTTGTCATGCCGAAGAATCTCGCGGATGAGTATTTTGCGTGGCTGTTCGACATTCTTGGTGATCTTGAGAAAATGGTTGATACCAGCGGCATGTCAGCTTTTGACGCGAGATATGCCGGACGGGTCAGCGAGAGGCTCTTTAATGTGTGGCTGATGCATCAGGTGGACACGGGCAGGCTGAAGAAAAGCGAGATTGGTGAGGTGCCATACCTTTATCTCGGAGAGATTGACTGGAGAAGAAAGATTACCGGTTTTCTCCGTGCGAAATTCTTTCACAAAAAGTATGAGAAGAGCTTCTGAAAATCCGCGGAGACAGAAGTCCGGACAGGCTTCACAGAGAGATCGCTGAGGCCGGATTTGTTTTGCAATATGGTAATGTTCAGAGGGCGTCAGGACGCCCGGAAAGGAAAAAAATTATGGGAAAGATCAAGGTTACAGAAAATGCAGGCGGTATCAAGGGACTTTATGTGGTAGAGCCAACGGTTTTCGGAGACAACCGGGGATATTTCATGGAGACCTACAACTACAATGACTTTGCGGCTGCCGGAATTGACTGCGATTTTGTGCAGGACAACCAGTCCGCATCGAAGAAAGGGGTACTTCGCGGCCTTCATTTCCAGATTCATTATCCTCAGGACAAGCTGGTCCGCGTAATCCGCGGTGAGGTTTTTGATGTCGCGGTTGATCTGCGGGAGGGAAGCGAGACCTACGGAAAATGGTTCGGAGTGCTCCTGACAGAGGAGAACAAGAAGCAGTTCTTTATTCCGAAGAATTTCGCGCACGGTTTTATTGTTCTCTCTGATTACGCGGAGTTCTGCTACAAGGTGACTGATTTTTATCATCCCAATGATGAGGGCGGACTGATGTGGAACGATCCGGATATTGCCGTGAAGTGGCCGATGCCGGAGGGAATGGGACCGGAGGATCTTGTATTGTCGGACAAGGATAAGGTGAACTGGAGTTATCAGGAATTCCTTGAGAAGAAAAAGAACTTCTGATTTTTTCAAAGGACTTTCAAAAGACGATAACAATGATTAGGAGATCGAGATGTCAAAGTCAAGAAAGCCGGCGCTGTTTCAGATTCTGGGAGAGCTGTCAGGAAGCAGAAAACTGATCGGGAGTCTCGCAAAAAATGATTTCAAGACAAAATTTGCGGGCTCTTACCTTGGAAGAGTCTGGGCGTTTGTACAGCCGGTTGTCACTGTCTTTGTGTACTGGTTTGTATTCGAGAAGGCGCTGAACGCGGGAACGCAGTCCACGAAGCAGGGGATTTCCGTCCCTTATGTGCTCTGGCTTGTCGCCGGCCTGGTTCCCTGGTTTTATTTCTCTGACGCGATGGCGGCAGGGACGAACGCACTTCTTGAATACGACTACCTGGTCAAGAAGGTGGTGTTCCGGATCAGCGCGCTTCCGGTGGTGAAGGCAGTCTCGAGTCTGTTCGTACATGTCTTTTTTGTCTGCTTCATGCTCGGCATGTATGTGGTGTACGGACTGTTCCCCGGCGTCTATGCCGTTCAGCTTGTATATTACTCGTTCTGCATGTTTGTCTTCGTCCTTGCGGTGTCCTATCTGACAAGTGCGCTGGCCGTTTTTTTCCGGGATCTGGTACAGATCATCAATATTATTCTGCAGGTTCAGATCTGGGCGACTCCGATCATGTGGAATATGGATGCGGTGAGCTTTCCGCCGGCAGTCATTGCAATTCTGAAATTTAATCCGATGTATTACATCGTCTGCGGGTACAGAGATTCTCTGATCAATCACATATGGTTCTTCCAGCGGCCGCAGCTGACGCTGTATTTCTGGTGCCTGACGGTATTTTTGCTGTTTGCCGGAACTCATGTGTTCCGGAAGCTTCAGCCTCATTTTGCCGATGTACTGTAAGAGGGTTATTTCAGCAGCTGAGAAGGTACGCCGCAGAGAACGCAGTCAAGGCAGCGGAGAATCTGATGTGTCAGTTTACGGGAATCCCGGAGGGTTCCATATTGCTGAAGTTCTGAATGCTGAATTCTGCGGATACAGGGAGTATACCGCGGCATCAATCCCGGGAAAGGAAATCCAACCAGTATGAGTGAAGAATACGCCATCCAGGTAAAGGATGTCAGCAAGCTTTATAAATTATATGACAAACCGTCATACAGAATCCGTGATGCGCTGGGCCTTACACGGAAGAAGCTGTACCGGGAGCATTACGCGCTTCATCACATGAGCTTCAATGTGAAAAAGGGAGAGACCGTAGGACTGATTGGAACCAACGGCGCCGGAAAATCAACGATTCTCAAGGTCATTACCGGTGTACTGAACCCATCGGAGGGTGAAGTGGTCATAAATGGCAGAATTTCCGCCCTGCTTGAGCTTGGCGCGGGCTTCAATATGGAGTACACGGGTATCGAAAATATCTACCTGAACGGTACCATGATCGGTTTCTCAAAGGAAGAAATCGACCGGAGGATGGACAGCATCCTGAAATTCGCGGACATCGGAGACTTTGTCTATCAGCCGGTGAAGACGTATTCCAGCGGAATGTTTGTCCGTCTGGCGTTTGCCGTCGCCATCAATATTGATCCGGAAATCCTGATCGTGGATGAAGCACTGTCTGTGGGAGATGTTTTTTTTCAGGCAAAATGCTACAAGAAATTCGAGGACTTCAAGAAAGAGGGAAAGACGATCCTATTCGTCAGTCACGATCTCGGAAGCATCTCCCGGTACTGTGACAGAGTCATCCTTCTGAATAAGGGGGTCAAGCTTTCCGAAGGCAAACCGAAGGATATGATCGATCTCTACAAAAAAGTCCTGGTTCATCAGGTTGACGAGGCCGCCGTACAGAACGGTGACGCTGACATTCACAGCACGACCGGAAAACGTTCTCTCACTGGAGAGGACCATATCGGAGACAGCGCAGAGGATGGAGTGCGGGAAGGCAGAGCAGCGGAGTCAGACGCGGACGGGTCACCTGCCGATCGTTCGTCAGCCCATGACGGTGGAAAATGGATGGATCACTTCCAGATCAATCCGAATGTCAACGAGTACGGTGACGGACGGGCAAATATCATTGACTATGGTATTGTGGACGATCAGGGGCAGCTGACCTCAACGATCATCAAGGGAACCCGCTTCACGATCCGCAGCAAGGTGCAGTTTAACGAAGAGATACAGAGCCCGATCTTTACCTATGCATTCAAAAACCTTCAGGGAGTCGCGATCACCGGGACGAATACCATGTATGAAAAGAAGGATATCGGACTGGCGCACAAGGGGGATGTCTATGTCGCGTCCTTTGAACAGGAGATGAACCTTCAGGGCGGGGAGTATCTGCTCTCCATCAGCTGTACGGGATATGAAAACGGAGGATTTGTCGTATATCACAGGCTGTATGATGTCATCAATGTCACCGTAATCTCGGACAAGAACACCGTGGGATTTTATGATATGAATTCGGTTACCCGTGTGGAAAGGGTGGGCGGAAGACCGGAAAGCGTTGTATGAAGCATCCGGCAGGCGCAAAATCCTGAACAGAGTAATATTGGAATGTACTCGTAAAAAGTATATATAAGGCATTCGGCAAACACAGAGAAAAAGTGGAAATACCGATACGTGCAGTAACGATCTCGTCGGTCTCGCGCGGGGCAGGTGTGTATGAAGGAACAGATCGGAAAGGTACAATTGCATATTCTGGGGGAAGATGAAATCCCTGCACCGGAGGTTCCGGGTGCTGCGAAGATCCCCGGAAAGGCAGCGTCAGAAATTTCCGGGACACAGAGGGAAAGGGCAGATGAGAAGGAACTGATGGAGGTCCTTAGAACCTGCCCGGAGGATCAGTACAGGTCTGTGCTGCAGGAACACAAGAACGAATTCCTGCTTGAGGAGCTTTCAGGCCTGAGAGCGAATCTTGTGCGCGCCTTTGCCGTACCGGACGGCGCATCTGTTCTGGAAGCAGGCTGCGGGTGTGGCGCGATGACCGGTACACTGGCAGAAAAATACCGGGAGGTCGTCAGCTGGGATTCCGATGTGGAGCGATGCAGAATCAATGCGTACCGGAACAGAGACCGGGAGAATGTGACACTGTATGCCGGCGATTTCCGGGACTTTTGTAACGAAATCCATTCGGATCATCCCGGGAACAGCTTTGATCTTATCACCTGTATCGGTCCGATGCAGAAGGCTTCCCGGATTATCCCGGGAGATACGCCGTGCCGGGCTATGGTACATGAGCTTCTTTCTTTTCTTGCGCAGGATGGAATCCTGCTGATTCTCTTGAAGGAAATCCGGGAGTACCGTCAGCTGATGGAAGGCAGCGTGCTTTCCGGTTACCGGACCATCTTATACGAGATCCGTCCGGACGCGATGTTTCCCATGGAGATCACGGGTGAACAGTGGCTTTCGGAACATCACCCCGGTGGCGAAGCCTGTAGGACGAAAGACGAAGGCAGACCGGCGCTTCTTCTGATTCAGGGCGCGCAGCGGGCAGCCGATACACTGTTGTACGCGAAGTTCTCCGGAGAAAGAGCGGGGAGATATGCTCTGTATACGGCTGTATATGAGAAGTATGGCGGATTGCCGAGCAGAGAGACAGGCGGCGTTGAAGCACCGGGCCTTTCAGATCAGATTGGCGAATGCGGACCGCAGCGCGCCGGAATGAACACAGATGGAAGCCAACGGTATGTGGAGAAGAGGGCGCTTACGAAGGCTGCAATTCCCCATGTGAGTCACATCAGCGAGCTCTCCGGAAAGCTTTCAGAGATGTACCGGGGAAGGTTGAAGATCAATCGCTGTGAGAAGACGGATATAACAGGAACCGTACGGATGGAATATCTCACCGGCGAGACTTTTGAGGAATATCTGGACCGGGTTCTTGCGAAGCAGGGACCGGATGCCTGTGAAAAGGCTCTTCTGGAGTATCTCGACATGGTTGTCCCGAAAGAGCTGGAGAGCGCGTTTGAGATGACAGATTCCTTCCGGGAAATCTTCGGGGAAATACCCGGGGAAATTTCCGGTGGAATACCCGGTGAGTATGAAATACATTCTCTGAAGACGCTGCCGGTGTCGGACGTGGATCTGATTCCGGCAAATGTGATCAGAAGCGGCGGGAGCAGCACCCTCATCGATTATGAGTGGAGCTTTGATTTTCCGGTTCCGTCAGATTTCCTGAGATACCGGATCCTCTTTTATTATCTGCGCTCCGACAAGAACAGGCAGGAGCTTGCTCAGAGCGGCATCTGGCAGAAAGCCGGACTGACCGGGCAGAAACGAAAAATATTCGCGGCAATGGAGGACTCTTTTCAGAAATGGCTCACGAGAGACAGAATCCCGGTGAGAGATCTTCGCGCCGGAATTTCGTACGAAGTGTTACACACGGGAGACGGGGACCGGAGCCTGCGGGTATATTATCCGGCACGGGATGGGTCGGAAAACTATTCCGAGCTGCGTTCGTCGGACTATCTGATGAGGAATGGAAAGCTCTCCGCTGACCTTGAGGTTCCTCAGGGAATGACGATGATCCGTCTGGATCCGGGAGACCGGCCGGGAATTCTGCGCATCCGCGGCCTGACAATTGACGGAAGACCTCCGGAGCTTATCCGCACGAATGGTATTCCGGTTTTCCGGGAATCAGAAGCCGGAGTGGAAGAGATCGGACCAGTTCCATCCGGAAGACCGGTATTTCTGTCCGCGATCTATTTTGGCAGCGATGATCCGAATTTCACAATCAGATGGAACAGGGATCATTCATCGGCCAATTGTTCCCAGACAGTTTCCGTCGATTTCAGCTTCACGGAGGTTGAAGGTGATTTTATCCGTCCTCTTTTGGAGCTTCAGAGTCAGCGGGTGGCGTCCGCATCATCAAAACACCATAGAAATGGAGGATTTCTTCATCGGCTGAATGGCCGGAAGAACTGAACAGCCTTTATGATAAAGTACAATATTGATGAGACGAAAACAGATGAGGAAGTCCTGACCGCCGCCGGCTGGGCGGCATGGATCAGCGGAGAAGGTGAGGAGAAGGCTCTGACCCATACAGAAATCCGGGTGGAACGGAAGAGCGGGAGAGCGGTCGCTGCCGATATCAGAACCTTGTACCGTTCTGATGTGATTCGCGCGCTTGGAGGCTCGGAAAGCGACGAGATGATGGGATTTCAGATCCGGTTCAGGAAGGAAGAGGACGAGAATCAGTACACCCTTATTTTTACCTCTCCGGACGGAACGGAATCGGAGAAATATCCGGTGGATTTCCGCACCGTAAACATGCTCAGTCGTCAGGAGAACCGCCATTATGAGGGAGCGGCTGACATGCTGAAACATGTCAGCCGGCAGCTGATCACGGATGATTTTCAATACCTGAGACAGTTCGGCCCCAGAAAGTACGCGGGACTTGTGGTCCGGAGAATGAACAGCTCCGACAAAATCCCCGCATATGAGAAATGGGCGAGACAGAACGATGTGAAGGCAGATGAGCTGGCAAGGCAGAGGAAATATCATTTCCGTTATGAGCCAAAGATCAGCATCGTTATTCCGGCATACCGCACCAGAAAGAAATATCTCAGAGAGCTGCTGCAGTCGATCGGGAAGCAGACCTACAGGAAATGGCAGCTCTGCATCGCTGATGGCAGCGGTGAGGACGCCTGTGTAGAAGAAGTGGTGAAAAAATACACGGCAAGGGATCCTCGGATCTGCTACCGGAGGCTTGAAAAGAATGAGGGAATCTCTGGCAACACAAATGAGGCTTTGAAAATGGCAGACGGGGAGTATATCGTGCTCTGTGATCATGACGATGTGATTCCTCCAAACGCTCTTTTTGAGCTTGTGAAGGCGCTTCAGGACCGGGAGGTTGATATTGTATACACCGACGAAGACAAGATCTCCATGGATTCTTCAAGGCGTTTCGACCCGAACTTCAAGCCGGATTTCAATCCGGATCTCCTGTGCAGCACGAACTATATCTGCCATCTGTTCCTTTTTCCCAGAAGCTTCTATGAGAAGTACGGCGGGTTCCGGAAGGAATTCGACGGGGCGCAGGATTATGATCTGATTCTGCGATATACAGAAAAAGCTGGAAAAATCTGTCATATTCCGAAGATTCTCTATCACTGGAGAAGCCACTACGGCTCGACGGCGGACAATCCGGAGTCTAAATCCTATGCTTTTGAAAATGGAGCCAGGGCGGTCAGGGAGCATTACGAAAGACTCGGTATCCCTGCCCGCGTCGGGCATGGGGTATTGGCCGGTACTTATCATACCATGTATGACTGGGGCGAAGAGCCCCTGATTTCGATCATTGTTCCGAATAAGGATCATGTCGGGGATCTGAAGAAATGCATGGATTCTGTCGACAGCAAATCGATCTATCGGAACTATGAATGGATCATTGTTGAGAACAACAGCACCGAGGCGGAGACATTCCGATATTACGACTCCATCCGGGACCGGAAGAATGTTACCGTTCTGACCTATAAGGGAGCATTTAATTATTCCAGAATCAATAACTTCGGAGTGAGACACGCCAGAGGGGAGCTTCTGCTGCTCCTGAATAATGACACGGAGATGATCCGACCGGAGAGCCTGAAGGCGATGGCAGATCTCTGCCTCAGAGAAGATGTGGGGATCGCGGGAGCAAGGCTTCTGTATCCGGACCGCACGATTCAGCATGCCGGGGTCATCGTCGGATTCGGAGGCGTTGCGGGACATGCCTTCTGCAACCTCTCCTCACGGGATCCGGGTTACATGGGCCGTGCCGTGATGACACAGGATTACAGCGCGGTTACCGCCGCCTGCCTTATGGTGAGAAAAGAAATTTTCGAGGCGGCGGGAGGACTCACAGAGGAGTATGCGGTCGCTTTCAACGACATCGATTTCTGCATGAAGGTCGGAGCACTCGGGAAACGCATTGTGTACGAACCTTCTGCGGAGTTTTACCATTATGAGTCCAAATCCAGAGGGTCAGAGGATACCAGGGAAAAGGTAGAGAGATTCCGCTCCGAGGTGGAGCGCTTCGAGTCCACATGGAAGGATTTTCTGGCGAAGGGAGATCCCTGCTACAATCCGAACTTTTCTCTGACGATCGGACCATTCTGCCTTCGACAGGAGACCGGAAAATGAATCTTGTATCGAAAACCTTTCATTACCTGAGAGAAAACGGCGTCCGCGATACCGGAAGAAAAATAAGCAACTGGTATCAGGTTCACTTCACTGCGGAGAATGACTATAAGGCGTTTCGGAGAAGAAACGAGACGGGGCCACTGGAGCTGAGACGGCAGAGAGAACGCCGCTTTGAGCATCCGGTTACCTTCAGCATCGTCGTACCGCTCTACCGAACGCCGGAAAAATTTCTCAGAGAGCTGATCGAGTCTGTGGAGAAGCAGACATATCCGCACTGGGAGCTCTGCCTGGCGGACGGAAGCATCGCGGGAAAAAAGATAGTGAATCCGGAAGGGGAGAGGCAGGCCGCTCCCGCCGTGAGTCCTCTACGTGATATTCTTGAGGAATACGTCCGGAAGGATTCCAGGATAAAAGTGAAGTACCTGGAGGAGAATGCGGGAATATCGGGAAATACGAATGCCGCGCTGGAGATGGCTGCCGGTGATTTCATGGTGCTGTGCGATCATGACGATCTGCTTGCGCCGGATGCGCTTTATGAATGCGCCGACGCCGTCAGTAAGGACCCGGAAATAGATATCCTCTACACAGACGAAGATAAAATCAGCTACAGAGGAGACCGATATCTGGAACCGAATTTCAAGCCGGACTTCAATCCGGATCTTCTGTGCAGCACAAATTATATCTGTCACCTTTTTGTATTCCGGAGATGGCTCTATGAACAGTGCGGCGGGTTTCATTCGGAATTTGACGGGGCGCAGGATCAGGATCTGATTCTGCGTTATACGGAGAAGGCCGGAAGAATCTGTCATATTCCCAAAGTACTGTACCACTGGAGAAAAAGTCCGGCTTCCACCGCGGCTGACCCTGAGCATAAGCGCTATGCCTTCGAAAACGGCGCAAAAGCAGTAACTGCTCATTACCGGAGGATCGGCGTTCCCGCAGAGGCACGGATCGGAGAGGTGCTCGGCATATACCGCACAGTCTACAGATGGACGGAACAGCCGCTTGTATCTATCATCGTCCCGAATAAGGATCATGCCGGGGATCTGAGACGATGCATCGAATCTGTGGAAGAAAAATCTGTGTACCGGAATTTTGAGTGGATCATTGTAGAAAACAACAGTACGGAAGAACAGACCTTTTCTTATTATGAAGAGCTGAAGAAAAAGGCAAATACCCGGGTAGTGGTCTGGAAGGGCCCGTTTAATTTTTCCGCGATCAATAATTTCGGAGCCGGATTCGCCAGAGGAAGATACCTGTGGCTTTTGAACAATGATACAGAGATGATCCGGCCGGAGAGCATGAAGGATATGCTTGATATCTGCATGCGCAGCGATGTGGGAATCGTAGGCGCAAAGCTGTACTATCCGGATGATACCATTCAGCACGCGGGAGTGATCATTGGAGCCGGCGGAATTGCCGGACACATGTTCACGGGTCTCGGGCGCGGTCTGGCCGGATACGGACTCCGGGCCATCTGCACCCAGGATCTGAATGCGGTAACAGCGGCATGTATGATGGTAAAAAAAGAGGTGTATGACAGGGTCGGAGGTCTGGATGAGAAATTTCAGGTCGCGTTCAATGACATCGATTTCTGTCTGCGTGTTCGGAGGGAGGGATATCTGGTTGTATATGACGCAGGTGCGGAATTCTACCATTTCGAATCAAAATCCAGAGGCCAGGACAACACGGGGGAAAAACTGAAGAGATTCCAGTCGGAGATAAACCGGTTCGCGGAGAGATGGAAGGATCTGCTTGTTCAGGGAGATCCTTATTATAATCCAAATCTTTCAATCAGACAGGCGGATTTCAAACTCCGGGTGGGAGATGAGAAGTGGGAGCTTCCGGTTGTGTACCGGGAATAATATTTTTATATCATAAATCCCTGCTGTATAGTATAATATAGGTAACTCATTACGGAAATAAGTCGGGGAAAGTGCGGCAGTTATATTACTCAAAATATGGATTGTGCAGAAGGGAGATCTTATGGGAAGAAAAAATCTGTTTAAACTTGTCACAATATTAACGGCCATTGGAGTGATATCTGCAGCATGTCCGGTTTATGCAGAGGATACAGCAGCTTCTTATATATCTGCCGAAACCGGAGAGACGGATGACTCTTTGGATGGCACATCAGGCAGTGCGGAGAATAGCAGCGATGCCGCGGAGAACAACACGGCGAAGTACAACACGGTTACATCTGCGGATAATGGAGTGGAGAATATATCATCCGAAAATATCGGTACACCAGAAAATGGAACCTCATCTGAAGAAGATTCCGGTGAGAAGGCGGGCGATAACACCTTGACAGATGCTTCGAATGAATCAGTTGAAGCAGAAATCGTGGGGACAGATTCCGTATCCGCATCCTCGGAAACCACGAGCGCGACTGAGGAATCTACTGAAGAAGAGAGGGAAGAGACAGAGGAGAAAGACGACAAAGACGACGCTCAGGAGATACCCGTTGTCAGCTATGCCGCTCATGTTCAGCAGAAGGGGTGGCCGGCGGAGGATGCCGTTTCCGGAACAGAAGCTCAGACTTATGCGGGATTTACGGGCAAGGGTCTTCGTGTTGAGGCAATCAGGGCCAGCGTGAAAGGCGACCAGAATCTCGGCATCACATACAACACTTATGTGCAGCAGAGAAGATGGACCGGATGGCAGAGCGACGGGGCGGTCGCGGGAACGACGGGACAGAGCCTCAGGGTCGAGGCAATCGTCATGAAGCTGACCGGATCCGATGCGGACAAGTACGATCTCTATTACCGCGCGCATGTGGAGAGCTTCGGGTGGCTTGCGTGGGCGAAAAACGGCGAGCTGGCCGGAACAACGAATCTGAGCCGCCGCGTCGAGGCGTATGAGGTCGCGATTGTGAAGAAGGGAGAGGCGGCACCTGCGAGATCTTCCGCCCGGAACGCTGCTTATCTCACTGCTCCGACAGTAACCTATCAGACCCATGTGCAGAGATACGGATGGAATCTGGGAGAGGTTTCGAACGGCGCTCTCGGCGGGACGACCGGACAGGGGCTGCGGATGGAGGCGCTGAAGATCCATCTGAACAAGACGACCGGATTCACGGGCGGTATTTCGTACTGCTCCCATATACAGAGACTCGGATGGGAACAGAACTGGAAGACTGACGGAGCACTGTCCGGAACAGAAGGAAAGGGACTTCGCCTGGAGGCGGTCCGGATCCGGCTGACCGGTGAGATGGCAAATTTGTTTGATGTGTATTATCGTACGCATGTGCAGAGATTCGGCTGGACCGGCTGGGCGTCAAACGGGGAGGACTGCGGATCCGCCGGTTATGGGTATCGTCTGGAGGCGGTTGAGATCCGCATAGTTGCCAGGGGAAGCAGCGCACCAGGAAGTACGGCAAATACATTCTGGAAATATGTCAACCCTCACGCTGGTATGGATGCTATAGCGCAGGGATATTCAAGCTCTACCGGGTATCTTCTGATGGTTGACCGTTCCGCTCATCGGACAGGCGTGTATACAGGAAGCAGGAATAACTGGCAAAACCAGAAGTACTGGCTTTGCTCCAATGGAAAAGCATCGACGCCTACGATTACCGGTGTATACAGACTGGGGATAAAGGGACTTTATTTCTGGAGCGGCAACACCAAATGCTGGTATTACAGCCAGATTTCCGGAGATTATTTATTCCATTCCGTAATCTATGATGGGTCTTCTTCGCCGGTCCGCATTCTGGATGGAACCCTGGGCGCAGCGACATCTCACGGCTGCGTGCGGCTTGCGCTTGAAAACGCAAAATATATTTATGATAATGTGCCTACCGGTACAACGGTTGTGATTTATAACTGAAGGCAGGCCGGTTCACACTGTGTGTGGGGGATGTGTCTCATCTCCCACGCATATCCGCACTTCCGTGCGGGCTGGGGCGGCAATGAAGCCCCTGTCTTCAGGAATAGAAGACGTTGCTGAAAATAAATGCAGAATCTGCCGAAAATAAATGTAGAATCTGCTTGACAATAGAAGAACGTTTTGATATGATCTTACTCGTTGGTGAGAAACACCGACGGATTGCTGATATAGCACAGGTGGTAGTGCGCATCCTTGGTAAGGATGAGGTCACCAGTTCGAGTCTGGTTATCAGCTGTAATGAGATTTCCCCGGAAGATCTGTCTTCCGGGGTTTTTTTTACGCGAACAGTGAGCCTCAGCCGAATGCGAAGTATTCGTGTGCGGCGAGCGTCGCGATAGCGAGATAAAACTCGCGCAGCGTGTTTTATCTCGTTGTAACCGCTTTTTGAAGGACTGGCAGATTACATTTTCACCGGCATATTTCATTGACGTTTTACTTCACAGGCATTACCCCGGTTAAGAGCATCTGAATTGTAAAAAAATACCGGGTAAAAGTCCGCTAATCCTATAAACATAAAATATATTTGCATATCGTACATGCAATGGTATAATTTTTAAATCAGATGACAGCATGGGCGACGTAGACGTAATTGAAAAACTTTTCGAACCGGATCCCGGCTGCAACACGGATATTGATGAAGGCGTTTATCTCAAAAGAGGGGATCAGAGATCATGGATGATAAAATCACATTTGTACTGAACGACGAAGCAGGACAGCATGAGAGGGACACAGTCGAATCAGAGGATATGAAAAAGCTGACCTCTGTTGTGGCACCGATTGCTGACAAATACAACATTCAGGGGCCCGCTCTCTACGTTGTGTATGATGACAATATTCAGGGAGAAGACGGTACTGTATGGGGCGGAGAATTTCTGCTCGGAGACAGAGAACATATATTGAAGATTCAATACACGAAGGAACCGGATGACAGTGGGGAGACTCTTCATGCGGTCCCGATGCATGATGAACTGGACGAGGAAGAGAAGGAGCCGGAGGTCGCGGAGCGCAGCGGCAACTACATTCGTATGGGGTGTCTGCAGCCGGTTCAGCTTCTCGGAGGCAGGGACGATACGAAAAACGCGCAGATGGTACTTGCCTGCATGATGAATGATGCGGAGGACAGAGGTCTGATCTGGGAGGATTATGAGTCAGATCAGATTCTCGATCCGAATCTGCACCAGACGATCGCAATTGCACTTGACGCGGGAAGAGACACTTATATCTCAACGTCACTGCTGCGGCTGTTCGATGCAGCCGCGGCAGTGCTCGGCATCTGCGAGGAGAATACCTATCCCGGTGAATGCGCAGAGAGGCTTGTGGAGGCAGCCAAAAATGCGGTCAGCAAATGGAATGACGGTACATTTGGAATGGCGGCACATCAGATTGATGTTCTCAAGAACCGGTATCCGGTAAGGATGATTCTAGAGAAGAAAAACGGCGAGTGGATTGCTGACGGCCCGCGTCTGATCGGAGATCTTCGCATGGCAAAGGACGGCGGCATTCCGACGGATGAGCTTGCACTGGAATTTCATGACGCGGTAGCGGAGATGACGGTCAAGATGTGTGAGAATATAGTTGCCGATGCTTCCGGGAATGGAATTCAGGTAAACCGTGTCGTGCTGAGCGGAGAAATTTTTGTTGACGATATACTGAGGGAGCGCACGGTTAAAGGACTTCAGGACAAGGGATATCAGGTGTATTACTGAGACGGTACAGCCTTGGCGGAGCCGATATGGTTCGACTTCGGGACAAGGGATATCAGGTGTATTACCGAGAACGGAACGGCTCATATCCTGCAGGGAATGTTGAATTTGACAGGAGACATCTTTTCTTATATAATCTAATGGTTGTCTGGCCGGGTGCGCAGATAATGCGCTTTTTCCGGCAGGGAAGTATCCGAACTTCCGATTCAGCCTGTTTTGCTGCAGAAGCGGTATACAAATCAGAATTTGGAGAATATATGGAAAAGAAGGATTTCAGCTGCTTCTGGAGAAAACACTGGAAGCTGTTCGCTTATATCGGCGTACTTGCTGCCGCTGTGCTGCTGATCTGGTTCGCGTTCGGCGATATGATCCCGCAGTATCTGAAATTACTGCGCGGCGGCGATGAGAAGGAAATTGAATCGTTTATCAATAGGGAGGCTTCCTGGAAGGGCCCGCTGTCGATCATCGTGCTGGCTGCGCTTCAGGTTGTCAGTATAGTCTTTCCGGGATTTGCAATTCAGATTGCATCCGGTGTAATCTATGGCTGGTTCCATTCTTTCTTGATGTGCTACTTCGGCTTTTTGCTGGGAAACCTTCTGGTGTTCTTTTTTGCGAGAAGGATGGGGAACCAGATTGCCGGATTCGCGCCGGTGAAGAAGAACAAGAACAGTTGGATCAAGGAAAAGCTGAAGACGACCAAACCGGAGTTTGTGGTTGCTTTTGTGAACCTGCTCCCTATTCTTCCAAATGGAATTATTCCGTATATTGCTGCTGGATCTTCGATCACGACGCTTCACTATTTTATTGCGATTGCTGTTACAAGCTGGATACAGATTTTCTTCAACTGCCTCGCGGGCGGGTTCATCAAGCACGGGCAGTATCTGTTCATGGTGCTTGCGCTGGGATTCCAGATCTCTGTTCTGATTTTTGTCACCCTGAAGAGAAAATGGCTGATGTCGTTGATTCCCGGCGGAGACGAGTCGGAAGAGGATGAACCGGATTCGAAAATCGGCCTGTCAAAGCATATCAAAACAGACAAAGAGAAGAATGACACAGCTGTCTGATTATCTGTATCGTATCATGTGATGCTGAATGGAGCTTTCTTTTCCAGGCAGTGGCGGATATATCTTTTTCTTTTCATTTTGTTGGAAAAATTTTTCTTGCTACAGGTAAATTCTGTGAGTCTGTTTCTGTGTATGCGGAGACAGGCTTTTTTTATGGGATGAGACGGTTTTTCCGGAGATCAGCAGCCATCCACGCAGGCACCGTTCCGCTCTGCTATGGATGTGAAATTATGCTGTGGATGCGGAGCTCTGCTGTGGTTGTGAAATTAGGCTATGAAGGTGGTGCCTTGCAACTAGGAAGAAAAACAGGCAGACCCCGCTGCGACAAAAGGCGCGTATCCGATTACTCGGATACGCGCCGAACAGTGGGGGCAACGAGGATCGAACTCGTGACCTTTCGCGTGTGAGGCGAACGCTCATCCCGGCTGAGCTATGCTCCCATCAATACTCAGGTTATCACTTTTTCCATCAAAATGCAATGAAAATTTGTCAGAAAATTCAAATTTTGACGCAAACTTAAGTCACTGCGGCACAAGCCCGGGCCCTTGCGATGCAAGCTCACGCCTTGCACGCAAGCGCAAGTCTTTGCAAAGGAAGATATCGTGCAGGATGACAGTTTGTATGAAAGGCAGATGAAGGCAGCCGCGGGGCAAGGTTATGCTTTGAAAAATGAAAAAGTTATGATATGATGTTATCTCAGTGAAAGACTTTAGATATCTGCCGAAACGGTGTACGTCCCGGTGGATAAATGATACAGGAATCGAGGAGGAACTGACACAATGGCGATCGAAGAAACTTCTAAAGAACAGGGGTCGGGTGAGGCGGAAAGAGAAGTCGTTTCCCGGAACTTTATCGAGCAGGAAATCGATAAAGATCTGAAGGAAGGCAGATATGACACGGTTATGACACGCTTTCCGCCAGAGCCGAACGGGTACCTTCACATCGGCCACGCAAAGTCGATCCTTTTGAATTATGGCATCGCGAAGGAATATAATGGTCAGTTCAATCTCCGTTTTGATGACACAAATCCCACAAAGGAAAAGGGAGAATTTGTAGAGGCAATCAAGCGTGACGTGGAGTGGCTCGGTGCGAAGTTCAACGGTCCGTTCTTTGCATCAGACTATTTTGACAAAATGTATGAGGCTGCGCTCAAGCTGATCCGCGATGGAAAGGCTTATGTCAGTGATCTGTCCGCTGATGAGATTCGTGAGTACCGTGGAACATTGACGGAGCCGGGAAGGGATGATCCGAATCGGAACAGAAGCGTAGAAGAGAATCTCGATCTGTTCGAGCGGATGAAAAACGGCGAGTTCGAGGACGGATCAAAGGTTCTCCGGGCGCGAATCGATATGAAAGCGGCGAACATCAATATGAGAGACCCGATTATCTACCGGATCGCTCATCTGCATCACCAGAATACGGGAGACAAATGGTGCATTTATCCGATGTATGATTTTGCCCATCCGCTGGAGGATGCCTTCGAGGGCATTACCCATTCTCTCTGTACGCTGGAGTTTGAGGACCACCGGCCACTGTATAACTGGGTGGTGGAGAACGTGGGCTTTGCGCACCCGCCGAGGCAGATTGAGTTCGCGAAGCTCTACCTGACCAATGTAGTCACCGGTAAGAGATATATCAAGAAACTGGTGGAGAACGGAACTGTCGATGGTTGGGATGACCCGCGTCTTGTCACCATCGCCGCGCTCCGCAGAAGAGGATATACGCCGGAATCGATACAGAAGTTTATCAGCCTTGGAGGAATTTCGAAGGCCAACAGCTCCACAGACTATGCGATGCTGGAGTACTGCATACGGGATGATCTGAAGACCAGAGTTCCCAGAATGTATGCGATCCTGGATCCGGTAAAGCTGATTATTGACAATTATCCCGAGGGGCAGACCGAGGAGTTTACGGTTCCGAACAACCCGGAGAATGAGGCGCTGGGGAGCCGCACGGTTACTTTTTCCCGTGAACTGTATATCGAGCGGAATGATTTTATGGAGAATCCGCCGAGGAAATATTTCCGGATGTTCCCGGGCAATGAAGTGCGCCTGATGCAGGCTTACTTTGTAAAGTGCGTTGATTTCCGCAAGGATGAAAATGGAAAAATCACCGAGATCCACTGTACCTACGATCCGGCGAGCCGCGGCGGCAACAGCCCGGACGGTCGAAAGGTGAAGGGAACGATCCACTGGGTGAATGCAGCAGATGCGAAGCCTGTGGAGATGCGTCTCTATGAGAATCTGATCGATGAGGAAAAGGGCGTGTACAATGAGGACGGCACGATGAATATCAATCCGGATTCTCTTGAGGTTCTCCAGGGAGTGGTCGAGCCCGCTCTGGCAGAGGCAAAGCCCTATGAGAGCTTCCAGTTTGTGAGAAATGGTTTCTTCTGTGCTGACGCGAAGCTGTCGAAGTCCGGAAAGCCGGTGTTCGGCAGAATCGTATCGCTGAAGAGTTCCTTCAAGCTTCCGAAGGCATAAGAGAATCAGAGAAACTTCAGAAGGCATAAGAGAATCGGAGAAACCTCAGAAGACGTAAGAGGTCCGGAGAAACTCCGGAAGGCACAAGAGGTCCGGAGAAACTTTCAAGACATAAGAAGTCCGGAGAAGTCTTCAAGGACATAAGAAGTCCGGCGCAGACTGACGCTGATATTCATTACAAAAAGGCTGCTGTATCACTGCTTCCTGCAGGTGCGGCAGCTTTTTCCTGTTTTTATACCGAAAATGCTGTTTCGCAAAAAATGTCCTTAATGGCGGAGAAATAATGAAGAAGTATATCTTCGATTGTGTTATCCTGATACGAAGAACAGGCGGGAGTTGTCCGGGTCAGTAACGGAGAATGAAGATGACTCTGCAGGAAGTAAAATCCTGGAAGGCGGGATCTTTGAAAGTGTTGCACACCGGGGATTTCCGGAAGAGAGAAAGGAAGAGCAGGAAATGATAAAGGCATGTATTTTTGATCTTGACGGTACACTTACGAAGACGCAGGAGTCCATTGCGCGTCCGGTCAATATGACACTGGAGCATTTCGGGCTTCCTGCGATGCCGGTGGAGAATTACAATTACTACGCGGGGGATGGCCTCGACAACGCACTTAAAAGAGCACTGAAGGATGCGGGTGATCCGGAGCTGAAACATTATGAGGAGGGAAGACCGCTGTGCCGGAAATGGTTTGTCGAGAATTCGCTGTATCATGTGAAACCTTACCCGCACATTGTGGAGATGCTGAAAGAACTGAAGAAACGGAAGATCCGCCTTGCTGTATTTTCCAACAAGATGCATCAGGGAGCAATCGATGTGGTGACGGCAATCTTCGGACCGGATACCTTCGACCATATTCAGGGACAGACCGACACTGTGCCGATCAAACCGGATCCGCAGGGGGTCTATGAGATTCTCAGGGAGTTCGGGGTGAATAAGACAGAGGCACTGTACTTCGGTGACACCAATACCGACATGCTCACAGGTCATAATGCAGGCCTTTTTACCGTCGGGGTGACATGGGGGTTCCGTCCGAGAACGGAGCTTGAGGAATATCGGGCAGACGATATTGTCGATGATCCTATGGAGATCGTTGATCTTGTGGATCGATTTAATTCGAGGGGAAAGGAAAATGTCAGATAAAAGAATTCCATCGATAAGAATTCCGTCGAATATCCGTCTCATTGCAAGTGATTTGGACGGGACACTGCTTCAGGGAGACGCACAAAGGCTGAAACCCAATACCTGCGAGCTGATTCACAGGCTGACTGACAGAGGAATTATTTTTCTCGCAGCGAGCGGAAGACAGTATGCCAATCTGCAGAGACTCTTTGCTCCTGTTCGCAGCGAGATCGCGTATCTCTGCGAGAACGGCTGCCTCAGCTTCTATGAAGGCGAGATGGTGCACAGAGTGACCATGGACCGGGCACTGGGACAGGAGATCATGCGCGAGATCATAGGGACGCCGTCCGCCGAGGTGCTCCTGTCGGGAGTGAATACAAGCTACATTCAGCCGAAGGACATGAGCTATTATTATCATATGCGGGATGTGGTCGGCAACAATGTCACACTGGTGCCGGATATTCTGAAGACGGAGGAGCCGTATTTCAAGATTTCCATCTACGAGAGGAACGGTCTTACCGATGAGGAAATCGCGTTCTGGCAGGAAAGATTTGGAAGATACGCAACGGTTGTTACGGGCGGAAATGACTGGCTCGATATCATGCCGCTTCATGTGAATAAGGGAACCGGAATCCGGAAACTGCTGGAGAAGCTCGATGTGCGGCCGGAGGAATGCATGGCCTTCGGGGATAACTATAACGATATGGAGATGATGAAGCTGGTCGGCTGGCCGGTTGCGGTGGACAATGCCAAACCGGAAATTCTCGCCGCAAGCCGTGACCATACGTCGACGGTGGAGGAATACCTTGAGAAAATATTGTCAGGCGATTTTAGCGGATAATGTTGCTTCGCATCGCTCCATGCTCATACCTGTTGTCGTCGCTAATGTTCTTACCCACTGGTGAGCAAGCTCCCCGCGGGCCAAGAACATTGCGACTGGACTTATACAGTACCGGCTATACGATACATTGTGCCACACACTGTATAAGTCCCCGCGTCACTTCGCTGCTTCGCAGCTTCCGTGCCGCTAACAGGTATGATCATTCTCGCGTTGCTTGGCATCGCTCCATGCTCATACCTGTTGTCGTCGCTAATGTTCTTACTCACTGGTGAGCAAGCTCCCCATGGGCCAAGAACATTGCGACTGGACTTATACAGTACCTTACTAGCACTCGATAAAAACGAGTGCTAATTTTTCCTTGACTTTCTGTAATAAGGGTACTAATATAACACTTGTCGGGTATAAAATGAATACCGGTCATAATGACAGAAATCACAGCCGGAATGGTCCGCGAAGTCGGGTTTCCACAGACAGCGGATCATCAGCGGCGATAACATAAATATCCATTTTCCTGACGGGGATATGTCACGAAAATGAAGGATCAAAAGTGAAAAGGAGTGTGTATTAGTATGGAAATGAGACATGGAAATCTGTCGATTAACAGCGACAACATTTTTCCAATAATCAAGAAATGGATGTATTCGGATAAGGATATCTTTATCCGGGAACTGATTTCGAACGGATCCGATGCCATAACCAAGAGAAAAAAGCTGGATGCCGTAGGTGAGGTAAGGCTTCCGGAGGGATATAAGCCGAAGATCACAGTATCGGTTAACGATAAGGAAAAAACACTGAAATTCACCGATAACGGAATTGGTATGACAGCGGACGAGGTAATCCGTGACATCACAGAGATTGCTTTTTCCGGCGCGACGGAATTTCTGGAAAAGTATAAGGATAAGGCGGACAGCGACCAGATCATCGGACATTTCGGACTCGGATTCTATTCTGCATTCATGGTAGCGGATCTGGTGGAAATCGATACATTGAGTTTCCGTGAGGGAGCGGAGGCCGTTCACTGGGAGTGCGACGGCGGTACAGAGTATGATATGAGCGAGGGCACCCGTACCGAGGCAGGGACAACGATCACACTGCACCTGGCAGAGGATAGTCTGGAATTCGCCAACGAGTACAAGGTACGTGAAACTCTGGAGAAATACTGCTCCTTCATGCCGGTAGAAATTTATCTTGAGAATGAGACGAAAGAGCCGGAGACGGAGATCATCGATGAAAAGGACCTCAAGGATACCGATGTTGTCATTGAGCATATCCATGAGGACGCGAAGTACGAGGAGAAGAAAAATGATAAGGGCGAGACCGAAAAGGTCGAGACCAGCCCGGAGAAAAATCAGGTAAAGATTCAGAAGCGGCCGGTATCCATCAGTGATACGCATCCACTGTGGACAAAGCAGCCCAGTCAGTGCACAGATGAGGAGTACAAGGAATTTTACCGCCATGTATTCCTGGATTACAAGGAGCCGCTGTTCTGGATTCATCTGAATATGGATTATCCGTTCCGCCTGAAGGGCATTCTGTACTTCCCGAGAATCAACACGGAATACGAGTCCATTGAGGGAAAAATCAAGCTGTACAACAACCAGGTATTCATCGCGGATAATATTAAGGAAGTTATCCCGGAATATCTGCTCCTGCTCAAGGGCGTGATTGACTGCCCGGATCTGCCCCTCAACGTCTCCCGTTCTGCGCTTCAGAATGACGGTTTCGCGCAGAAGATTTCCGATTACATCTCAAAGAAGGTTGCGGACAAGCTCTCAGGCATGTGCAAGACCAAGAGAGAAGAATATGAGAAATACTGGAACGACATCAGTCCGTTCATCAAGTTCGGAACGCTGAAGGATCCCAAGTTCTCTGAGAGAATGATGGACTACATCCTCTATGAGGATCTCGACGGCAAGTATCACACGCTGAAAGATATCATCGCCGCCAATACTCCTGAAAAGACTGAGGAAGAGAAAACAGGGGGAAGCGCAGAAGACAAGAGCAAAGCGGCAGATGCGAAGGAATCTGAGACGGGTGCCGATGGTGAGAAGAAGCCTGAGGCAGAAGCTTCAGAAGAGAGTAAATCCGGTGAGGCGGACCAGAAGGACGACAAGAAGGATGCACCGAAGATCACGATCTATTATGTGACAAATGAGGTGCAGCAGAGCCAGTACATCAACATGTTCCGGAGCCAGAAGAAACAGGCTTATAAGCTGGTCCATACCATCGACGCTCCGTTTATCTCCCATGTGGAGCAGCTGAATGAAAATCTTCATTTCCAGAGAATCGATGCGGATCTCACCGATGATATGAAGGAAGACAGCGAATCTCTGAAGGAAGAGAGCAAGGATCTGCAGGAGCTCTTCCGCAAGGTTCTGAACAAGAGTCAGCTGTCCGTCCGGGTGGAGAATCTGAAGGATCCCAGTGTTTCAGCCATGGTCACGATCTCCGAGGAGATGCGCCGTTATAGCGAGATGATGCGCATGTACGGAATGGCGGACAAGAACATCAACGTGGATGAACTCGAGGGACAGCAGACACTTGTTCTGAATGCAAAGCATCCGCTTGTGAAATATGTATTCGAGCATAAGGCATCCGAGGATGTCAGCCTCTTCTGTGAGCAGCTTTATGATCTGGCAGTTATCAGCAACCGCGCTCTGACTCCGGATGAGATGACAAAGTTCATCAGCAGGAGCAATGAGATCATGGTAAAGCTTGCAGAGAACGCGAAGCCAGCGGGAAAAGCCCAGATCAAAAAGGCAGATACAGCAAAGAAAGAAGTGAAAGCGTCGGAGAAGAAGGACACCAAGGCACCGGCCAAGAAGACTTCAAAGGAATCAAAGGACGAGAAGAAATCTGAATAAGCAAGATTGAAAGCAGAGCGGGATAAAAACGCGAGGTGGGCGTTTTTCCCGCTCCTTTTGTGTTCGCGCAAAACATTTTCCTGGTATTCGTATAAAATATTTCCTTGTATTTACACAAAAAAACACATTCCGATATTTGTACAACAACAATTTAAAGGTGATCAGTCGAGCCCGCAGGCGGTGAAAAATTTCTGCACATACCGGTCCCACGCCTGGTCAACGGAGTGATCCAGCGTAAAGACCCGGAGGGAGGATCCGGTAGTTACAGTCAGTGTCTGATTCCGGTATTGAATGTTCAGGAACAGTCCAAGGATATCATCCGGATCGTAATTCAGTTCGTTCTTTTCCATAAAACGCCGGATCTGTCCGGCACTCAGCTGGAAGACAAAACGGAAGGAGAGAGGAAGCCTGCGGCCTTTCAGGATCTGTACGCAGAAGGATCGGATATCCCTCCAGTGCACAAGAGATTCCCGGTGTGTCTGTGGGTTCGTGACTTTGTTCGTGATTCCGTCATCTGAAGCGTCGCCCTCATAATATTCCGGGTGAGCCTGACCGTCGATGGAAAATGTGGTAAAGGTTGTGATCTGCGCCTCCGAGACCAGAAAACGGTCGAACGTTTCCTTCAGAAGAAGGTGATTCATGAAGCTGCCGACATGTTCAATCTGTAATGCGATCATAGTAAAAACCTCCGAAATACAGTATCCATTATAATAGACTTCCGGGTATCTCACAATCCGGGAATTTACGGATTGTGCTTTGCATTTGATTGGAATTGTTGTATACTGTTTACATTGGGCCGACGCAGGAATTATGGCAGATGCTGAGAAATTTCTGCCCGAATCAGCCGGAGCCCGGATCAAGAGACAGGTAAGGAGTATGTTGGAATGAGTCAGGAAAAGGTCGATTTATATAAGGAAGAGAAAAAGAACCGCAAGAAAATCATGCGGAGAGAAAAGATCAGAACGAGACTGACCGTAGTTGCAGTTGTGGCCGTTTTCGGTATTCTGATCGGCTGGTTCAGCTGGGCGGTATATAATAATGTAAAGAACAATCAGGCGACTACGGCAAAGGCAACGACGACGGAGCTTGACCTCTCTGCCATCGAATCCTACACGACAGCTTTAAACAGCTATGTCACAGAGCAGAAGACAGGTTCTGACAGCACTTCAACTGAAGCATCATCTGCGACAGCATCAGACAGCAGCGCAGCATCTGCTTCCTCGGACGCATCCGTATCATCGGCGTCGGCTGCGCAGTGACGGATTCCGGCAGAACGAGAGAATGATTTCTCCCGTCAATGCCCATAAGTGCCATGCATGACAGCAGTCATAGAGGAAGCGCAGGCATAAAAGATATTTTACAGCAGCAGCCATAGGGATTATGTATGGCAGCAATAATATAGCACAAGATCTACAAGGCGTTCTGCGAGAGCAGGGCGCCTTTTTGAGATGCGTCAGCAGAGGAAACCGCTTTTTTGAGATGCGCCAGCAGAGAAAAACCGCCTTTTTGGGATGCGCCAACAGAGAAAACCCGCTTTTCAAAGATGAGACAGCAGAAAAAAACCGCCTTCCGGAGCGGAAGACGGTGATTTTTCGATTGAACTGATTATAACGTGTGCAAACACTTGATGCGTAACTTAATATCTATATATATAAATCAATGCTTCAAAATGCTGTAACAAGAAAAGCAATTCTTTCGATGTCTGGATTAGTGATTCGGGTTCATTCGCTGAAATTACAGTTTAACAACGTTTGCTGCCTGCATTCCCTTTGCGCCTTCAACCAGATCATAGGAAACAGCCTGGCCCTCGTCCAGAGATTTGAATCCCTCACCCTGGATTGCTGAGAAGTGAACAAATACGTCCTTTCCGTCCTCACCAGTGATGAAACCATAACCTTTTTCAGCATTGAACCACTTAACAGTGCCCTTGTTCATTTGAAGTACCTCCATACTTACTAAGAAAAATAATGAATCGGTGAAGCTTTCACCGTGATTTGATTATAGGTTTGAAAGGTTGAAAAGTCAAGAAAATTTGAACAATTCGACTTTCTTTTCAGTGGCCTCTTCAACGGACTCCGGGGCAGTATCGGCAAAGTTTTTCGCTTTTTTCACGCTTTTTTCCGGGAGCTCTTTTCCATGACAAGACAAGGGGTGATTCTTGAATTCTCAGGCACCATCTTGTATACTGTAAACGGAAATTTATGCCCGGGACAGGAAAGGCACAAAAGAAGGTTTGATGAAATCCGGCCGGATGTCCCTCATACGGAAAGGCAGAAATCGTTATGGATACAATTCTGATAAGAAACGGCAGAATCATCGATCCGGACACCCGTTTTGACGGCATCGCTGATCTCTATCTGTCCGGAGGAAAAATCACCAGAGTCGCGAAAAAGATAACAGAAAAGGCGGACCGGGAGATCGACGCAAGGGGCATGTGGATCATGCCCGGGCTGATCGATCTGCATGTGCATCTTCGTGATCCGGGGCTTACCTGGAAGGAAGATGTGACTACCGGCTCGAAGGCGGCTGCCAGAGGAGGCATTACCACCATCGTTGCGATGCCAAATACAAAACCGGTCTGTGACAGCCCGGACCGCATCGACTATGTTATGCACAAGGCGGAGCATACCGCGTCGATTCATGTGCTTCAGGCCGGAGCGGTCACTGAGGGGCAGGCCGGTGAAAAGCTGGCCGATATCAGAGGAATGGCGAAGCATGGGATCCCCGCTGTTTCCGAGGATGGAAAGTCGGTCATGAACGCTGAGCTTGCGCGGGAGGCAATGAAAATCTGCCGTGAACTGAACATTCCGTTTCTGGATCACTGCGAGGACAGGAATCTCGTACAGGGCGGCTGTGTGAATGCGGATGAGATATCCAGAGCTGAGGGCCTTCCCGGTATCACAAATTCGGTGGAGGATGTCATCATCGCGAGAGACATGATCCTTGCTCATGAGACAGGTGCACATCTTCATCTCTGTCACTGCTCCACGAAGGGAAGCTACGAGATGCTGAAGGCGGCAAAAGAAAAAGGCTGGGATGTGTCCGGCGAGGTCTGCCCGCATCATTTCATTCTGACGAGCAGCGACAGAGTGCACGGCGACACGAACTACAAAATGAATCCGCCGCTGCGCACCGAAGAGGACAGAAAGGCACTCTGCAGGGGGCTGGCTGAGGGAGTATTTGAAGCAATCAGCACGGATCATGCGCCCCACACGCGCGAGGAGAAGGATCAGCCCATGGAAAAGGCCCCCTTCGGAATTGTCGGCCTCGAGACTTCCGTCGCGCTGACCATCACCTATCTGGTCAAAACCGGTATCCTGACACCAATGCAGATGGCGGAGCGGATGAGCGCGGGCCCGGCGAAAATTCTGCATCTGGATCAGAGGGGATCCCTTGCAGAGGGCAAGGAAGCGGATATAACGATCATCGATCCCGATGTATCCTATAAGATTGACGCGCGGGAATTTGAATCCCGGGGAAAAAATACACCGTTTGACGGCTGTGAGGTTACCGGCCGGGTCGACACCACGATCTGCGGCGGGAAAATCGTATATCAGAAAGGAAGAATGTACTATGATTAATCGCCTGATTCAGAACATCAGAGAAAAGAACGCGCCGGTGGTCGTCGGTCTGGATCCGATGCTTTCCTATGTGCCGGAATCTATCTGGAGAAAAGCGTTCCATCAGTACGGAGAAACGCTGGAAGGCGCTGCGGAGGCGGTCTGGGAGTTCAACAAGGAAATTGTAGATGCAACCTTCGATCTGATCCCTGCGGTGAAGCCGCAGGTCGCGATGTATGAGCAGTTCGGCGTACCGGGGATGGCTGTTTATGAGAGAACAGTTTCATATTGCCAGAGCAAGGGGCTTGTCGTGATCGGAGATGTGAAACGCGGCGATATCGGATCAACCTCGGAGGCCTACGCTGTCGGCCATCTCGGGCATGTGAAGGTCGGAAATAAAGAGTATTCCGGTTTCCATGAGGATTTTGCGACGGTCAATCCTTATCTGGGAAGCGACGGCATCAATCCGTTTATCAAGGTCTGCCGCGAGGAGAAGAAGGGAATATTTGTTCTCGTGAAGACGTCAAATCCGTCAAGCGGAGAGTTCCAGGACCGGCTGGTGGACGGAAAGCCTCTGTATGAGCTGGTGGGCGAAAAGGTAGCTGAGTGGGGACGCGAGGCGATGGGCGATGAATACAGCTATATCGGCGCCGTTGTAGGAGCAACCTATCCGGAACAGGGAAGAATGCTCCGGAAAATCATGCCGAAGACCTTCATATTGGTTCCGGGATACGGTGCGCAGGGTGGAAAAGGCGCCGATCTCACTGACTTTTTCAATGAGGACGGACTCGGGGCGATTATTAATTCCTCCCGCGGAATCATCTGTGCATACCGGAAGGAAGAATATGCGGAGTATGGCGAGGACCATTTCGCGGATGCCTCCAGGGCTGCGGTTGTCGACATGATCCGGGATATCAACAGTGCTCTGGAAGCAGTCAGATGAATCTTTGAAAGGACAGCGAAAACATATGAAAGTAAAGGAGACGGCAACAATCGTCAGCCAGAACCGGATCAGCGATGGCATCTATGATATGGTTCTTCAGGCACCGGAAATTTCCGGCGAGGCAGTTCCCGGACAGTTTGTAAATGTTTTTCTCCATGACAAAAGCAGGCTGCTTCCGCGGCCGATCAGCCTCTGCGGAATTGACGCGGAGCGGCAGACGATCCGTCTGGTCTACCGTGTTTCCGGGGCGGGAACGGATGAGATGGCGCAGATGAGTGCCGGTGAAAAACTGGAGATTCTGGGACCTCTTGGCAATGGCTTCCCGCTCGAGGAAGCGGCGGGCAAAAGAGTGTTTCTCATCGGAGGAGGAATCGGAGTTCCGCCGCTTCTGGAAACGGCGAAAGTACTTTCCGAAAGCGCGGCACTTGATGAGGAACAGTCAGATGTGATTGAAGATGAGCAGAGAGTTTCCGAAAAGTCCGACGGAGTCAATGCGAAGATTCGTGATACAGAGGTGATCAGCGTCATCGGTTATCGCAGTGACTGCTTTCTGAAGTCAGAATTTGACCGGTACGGCGATACGATCATCGCGACGGAAGACGGAAGCGTGGGAACGAGAGGAAATGTAATGGACGCGATCCGTGCCGATGGAAGGAAGCCGGAGGTGATTTTTGCGTGTGGACCGCTTCCTATGCTCCGCGCTCTGAAGGCATGGGCCGAAAAGGAGCAGATACCCTGCTGGGTTTCCATGGAGGAGCGGATGGCTTGCGGAATCGGCGCCTGTCTTGCGTGTGTCTGCAGGACACGGGAGATCGACGGTCATTCTCAGGTGAAGAATACCAGGGTGTGCAAGGACGGACCGGTGTTTAATGTAATGACTCTGGATCTCTGAGAGATTATCCTTGCGCATAGAAAGAAAACCTGAATCAGCTGGAGGCACAGATAGATGGGAACAACGAACAGACTTAGCGTGAAGATCGCCGGGGTGGAATTGAAAAATCCGGTCATGACAGCGTCCGGAACTTTCGGGTCCGGCGAGGAATACAGTGAATTTGTAGACCTGAACGGACTCGGAGCCGTTGTAACGAAGGGCGTGGCCAATGTGCCGTGGCCCGGCAACCCGACACCGAGGGTGGCCGAGGTGTACGGCGGCATGCTGAATGCCATCGGTCTCCAGAATCCGGGTGTTGAGGTCTTCTGTAGGAGAGACCTTCCGTTTTTGAAGAAATATGACACAAAAATCATCGTAAATGTCTGCGGCCATTCGGCCGAGGAATATACGGAAGTGGTGGAACGGCTGGCGGATGAACCCGTGGATATGCTGGAGATCAATATCTCCTGCCCGAACGTCAGAGAAGGAGGAATTGCCTTCGGAACGGTTCCGTCTGTCGCGGAAAAAATCACAAAAGCATGTAAGAAAGTGGCGAAGCAGCCGATCATCATGAAGCTCAGCCCGAATGTCACCGACATCGGGGAGATGGCCAGGGCAGTGGAGGCAGGAGGCGCAGACGCGGTTTCGCTTATCAATACCCTGACCGGTATGAAAATCGATGTGAACCGCCGGAAATTTGTCCTGGCGAACAGGACCGGCGGAATGTCTGGTCCGGCCGTAAAGCCGATTGCCGTCCGGATGGTATATGAAGCGGCGCATGCGGTGCATATTCCGGTCATTGGAATGGGCGGTATCGCGTCCGCGGAGGATGCGCTGGAATTTATTCTCGCGGGAGCAACGGCTGTGTCGGTGGGAACCGCGAATTTCATAAATCCGCGCGCAACCCTGGATGTGGTAGCGGGAATCGAACGATACCTGGAAGAAAATGGAATCGACAGCGTACAGGATCTTGTAGGCGCAGTTGAGGGATGATGGGCAGACAGCGCAGATACGGAGAATTTGTCGAAGTGATCAGTACCCATCTGCTCACATTAATTTACGCGAACAGTGAGCCGCAGCCGAATGCGAAGTATTCGTGTGCGGCGAGCGTCGCGATAGCGAGATAAAACTCGCGCAGCGTGTTTTATCTCGTTGTGAGGCGATGGGATCACCGCCGTGGCAGACCGATGAAGACGGTCTGCTGCAGATTGGAAGGAGCGACAGAGAAAAGATGGAAGAATACAAAAAACAGTTTATTGATTTTATGATTGACAGTCATGTATTGAAGTTCGGAGATTTTACGCTGAAGAGCGGAAGAAAATCGCCTTTCTTCATGAATGCCGGCGCGTATGTAACCGGATCGCAGCTGAAGAAGCTCGGCGAGTTTTACGCAAGAGCTATTCATGACAGCTACGGGCTTGACTTTGATATTCTCTTCGGACCTGCATATAAGGGAATCCCGCTTTCAGTTGTAACCGCGATCGCCATCAGCGACCTCTACGGAGTCGATGTGAAGTACTGCTCCAACCGTAAGGAAGCGAAGGATCACGGCGGCGACAAGGGAATCCTTCTGGGGAGTGAAATCAGGGACGGAGACCGGGTTGTCATCATCGAGGATGTGACCACCTCCGGAAAGTCGATCGAGGAAACTTTCCCGATTATTCAGGCGCAGGGCGATGTGCAGATCAAGGGGCTCATGGTATCCCTGAACCGCATGGAGCGTGGAAAAGGAACCAGAAGCGCACTTTCGGAGATTACTGAAAAATACGGATTCCCGGCGAATGCCATTGTCTCAATGGCTGATGTCTTCCGCTATCTCGGAGAAAATCAGGAGACTGGACGAATGACGCTTACAGAAGATCAGAAGCATGCGATCCGCAGCTATTACGCGCAGTACGGGGCAGAGGAATATCAGGGGTTGTTCTGAGGCGGCATGATTAAGAAGAAAAATGTAAAATATACCTTTATCAAAAAAGATAAATTTACGGACACCAGAGTATCCCTGATACTCTCTTTGATCTCGTTAGGCGCGCTCCTGGTAACGGTTCTGATCTCCTTTGTTGTGCAGGCGCAGGGCGGGATTGCTCTCGGCTGCGCGGGGCTGATCGCGATGCTTTTTTCCTTCTACGCGTTTTACCTGGGCATGCGTGCGCTCTCGGAAAAATCAGAGAGCGTTCGCAGAGGAACCTTGTCGGCGATTGCCTCAGGCATCATGTCGATCCTGTGGATTGTGCTTTTCCTGCTGGGCATTCATTAAAGAAAGCAGAGGCAGAAAGCAGAAAATACATAAGCGCCGCTTAAGGTGCCTGCAGAAATGGGAGCAGGATATATCGGCGCCAATGTGAGGCAGAAGAAGGACCGTGAATGCCGGTGATGCTGTGCGGCAGAATGGAGGCGGATTTTATATGGAAATGGATCAGGAGCGATTCCGGAAACAGCTTGCTTTTATTCTTGAGATTGACAAGGAGAAAAACATTCTCCGTCAGACCCATCTGACAGGACACGGCCGCCGTGAGGATGACGCGGACCACGCATGGCATCTGGCTGTCATGACATGGATACTCAGGGAGTATTCCAATCAGGAGATTGATATTGTGCGTACGATTCTGATGGTACTGATTCACGATATCGTCGAGATCGATGCCGGGGACACCTACGCATACGATGAGGAGGCCAAAAAGACAGAGGCAGACCGGGAGATGAAGGCGGCGGAGCGGATATTCGGGCTTCTGCCGGAGGATCAGGGGCGTAAGCTCCGTGAAATCTGGGAGGAGTTTGACGCATACGAGACACCGGAAGCCCGTTTCGCGCATGTGATGGATAATTTTCAGCCGATGCTGCTGAACAATTCGAACGGCGGTGGAGACTGGAGGGAGCATGGTGTGAACCAGTCTCAGGTCAGGCAGAGAAACGCGAAGACAGGAACCGGATCAGAGGAGATCTGGTCTTATATGCAGGAAATTCTTGCGGAAAATATCAGGAAGGGCAGTTTAAAACCTTGAGGAACGAACAGATTATTGCGGATACCGAAGATTATAAGGAACGCTTCTCGCTTGCGCTCGGACGCGTAAGAGAGATTCCGGGGGAGAAAAGGGTGCGAGAGCCTTTCAGGGCGTGGTTTGAGCAGGAAGCTGCTTTTCTCTCGGATATGGCGGAGCTGATGCTGAAGAAGGAAAGAGGAGAATTCAGGGATGCCTCGTTGGAGGAGCTGAGAGAACAGAACCACAGCATGTATCAGGACATACTTCCGGAAAATTACGGGAAGAGCTTTGGAAATCCTGATTTCTCTGCCGATACCCTCGGTGAGGATTACGGGCAGCTCTTTTCTTTTCTGTACATGGAGCTCCGGGGAACCGTTGTCTATGCGTTTGAGGACAGAGTATGGGACATGCTGATTTCTCTGGAAATTTTTCTTGAGGTGTATCAGCTGTTTACAGGCGGTGAGCTTCCGGAACCGGAACTGATCCGGGAGTCGCTGTACTGGTACTGCAGCGATTACTCCGCGGAGATGATGGACAGAAGAACCCGCGAATGTCTGGATCCCGGACTTTCCTTTGCACGGGACATCATCATGAAGGAGGACCTTGGCGACCTGCGGTATCTGTACCGGTTTGGGGAATATGTGACAGAGAACGAGGAACAGACGGCGTTATTTCTGAACACCCTCTCCGAGGAGGAAATCGCGTCGATTGCCCGCACATGGACAGAGGGGTATCGGATCGGATTTGAGGTCGGTCACAAGGATATCCGCAAAAAAAAGACGGTCAACATCCGATACCGGCTCGGCTTCGAGCGGGTTGTGCGGCAGGCGGTTCTTCAGTTCCGGGAAATGGGGCTGGAAAGCGTCATATATCGTTCCGCCACACATGCGGTGAATAAGAGACAGCATCTGAGGATTGGCTACTACGGAGCCGTACCGAATCCTCAGTTTGAATATGATCACCGAAACGACGCAGGCATCTTCCTTGATGAGCGTTTTGTCACCCGGAAGCTGCAGGGACTGCGGGCAGCATACGAGAAATACAAGGACCTGGCGAAGGTCCACGGCGGTCCGGCGTGTATGGATGTGTTTGGTGAGACGCCTTTCACTCCGGCGGAATCCCGGCACAGCTGTACTCTGACCGAGGAGCAGCAGAAGGAGCAGGTGCGGTACAACAATGAGGCGGGACAGATTACGAACCGTTATATCATCGGATCGGAGCGAAGCTTTACGATCATTGCCTATCCCGTACCCGCAATCGGAGAACGCTTCCGTGATATTTTCCGGGAAACCGTGAAGATCAATAATCTCGATTACCGGAAGTATCAGAAAATCCAGCAGAAGCTCATCAACGCCCTGGATCAGGGCACGGCGGTCCGGGTCAGAGGAATGAACGGCAACTGTACCGACCTCAGGGTGGCACTGCATACACTGACGGATCCGGAACATCAGACAAATTTTGAAAACTGTGTGGCAGATGTGAATATTCCAGTCGGAGAAGTATTCACCTCTCCGGTTCTGAAGGGGACAAACGGAGTATTGCATGTGAGCCGGGTTTATCTCGGGGAATTCCAGTACCGGGACCTGAAGATTGAGGTCAGAGACGGTATGGTTGCCGGCTACAGCTGCGGCAATTTCGCGTCGGAGGAGGCAAACCGCCGCTATATCGAGGAAAATATTCTGTTCCATCACGCGTCACTTCCAATGGGCGAATGTGCCATTGGAACCAATACGACAGCGTACCGTATGGCGAAGATCTACGGGATTGCGGACAAGCTGCCGATCCTGATCGCGGAGAAAATGGGACCGCACTTTGCGTTCGGCGATACCTGCTATAGCTGGGAGGAAGACAATGCCGTCTATAATCCGGATGGCAAGGAAATCATCGCGAGGGATAACGAGCGTTCCATCCTGCGCAAAACAGACCCGGGCAAGGCTTATTTCGGCTGTCACACCGATATCACGATTCCCTATGAGGAACTGGGAAGCATTACCGTGGAAAAGGCAGACGGAGAAGAGATCACGCTGATTCAAAATGGAAAATTTGTGCTTCCGGGAACGGAAGAATTAAATGAGCCGTTGAAAGATTTATCGGAATCAGATATGATGAATGACGTCAAATGAAAGGAGATAACAGACGATGGCAAAAGTTGGAATTGTGATGGGAAGTGACTCGGACATGGCAGTCATGTCCAAGGCGGCAGCGGTACTCGAGGAGTTTGGAATCGATTATGAGATGCGGATTATTTCCGCTCACAGAGAACCGGAGGAACTTGTGTCCTGGGCAAAGGGCGCGGAAGAGAGAGGAATCCGCGTGATCATCGCGGGAGCCGGTATGGCGGCAGCTCTTCCGGGAATGGTTGCGGCACTCTTCCCGCTTCCTGTCATCGGAGTGCCGATGAGCAGCAAGGCGCTCGGCGGTACGGATGCGCTTTATTCTATTGTTCAGATGCCGTCCGGTATTCCGGTTGCGACGGTTGCAATCGACGGATCGAAGAACGCGGCGATTCTTGCGGCCCGGATCCTTGCGGTTTCAGACCCGGAGCTTCTTCAGAAAATCCGGGACTACGGCGAAGAGGGCAGAAAGAACGTCGTGGCAAAGGACGCAAGACTGCAGGAAACCGGCTACAGGAACTACACAAAGTAAATCTGCATGCCCCGCAGGCGGGGCGCCAAAAACGGAATAAGCTGCGGATTGCTCCATGCTTCGCACTCCCGCAGTTGGGGTGCCATAAACGGAATAAGTGCGGATTGCTCCGTGCTTCGCGCTCCCGCAGGCGGGGCGCCATAAACCGTATAAGTCTCCGCGTCATTTTAGCTGCTCTCGCAGCTGCCGCGTAATCAGCGGAAATGCGGAAAAGTCTGAAAGAACAAAAACAACAGAAAAAACAGAAGCAACAGAAACACAGGAACAACAATGGGCCATGCGGGATTTGCCCGCGCCACAATATGTCTGTCTGGAGAAGAATGGAGGACAAAATGGATTATAAGTCATCTGGAGTAGATATCGAAGCCGGATACAAATCAGTGGAGCTGATGAAAAAGTATGTAAAGGAAACGGTGCGTCCTGAAATGCTCGGAGGACTGGGCGGCTTTTCCGGTGCGTTTTCAGCGGATGCGTTCAAGAACATGGAGCATCCCACACTGGTTTCCGGAACTGACGGCGTAGGGACAAAGCTGAAAATCGCATTTCTGATGGACAAGCATGATACTGTCGGAATCGACTGCGTTGCCATGTGCGTGAACGATATTGCGTGTGCGGGCGGCGAGCCGCTGTTTTTCTTGGATTATATTGCGTGCGGAAAGAACTATCCGGAAAAGATCGCGGAGATCGTCAAGGGAGTCGCGGACGGCTGTCTGCAGTCCGAGGCAGCGCTGATCGGCGGCGAGACCGCTGAGATGCCGGGCTTTTATCCCACAGACGAATACGATCTTGCGGGGTTTGCTGTCGGTGTAGTGGATCAGAAGGATATGATCACCGGAGCGGATCTCCGTGACGGAGATGTACTGATCGGCCTCGCGTCCTCCGGCGTGCACAGCAACGGATTTTCTCTTGTCCGGAAGGTATTTGATATGACTCCGGAATCACTGGACACCTATTATGACGAACTCGGCGGAAGACTGGGCGATGTTCTTCTTGCACCGACAAAGATCTATGTGAAAGCGCTCAAGAGCATCAAAAAAGCGGGCGTCAGAATTCAGGGCTGCAGTCATATCACCGGCGGCGGGTTTTACGAGAATGTTCCCCGTATGCTCCGCGACGGCGTGTACGCAGAGATCGAGAAGAACTCCTATCCGGTGCTCCCGATCTTCAAACTGATGCAGAAAAAAGGCGATATCGACGAGCATGTGATGTACAACACCTACAACATGGGAATCGGCATGGTGCTGGCGGTTCGTCCGGAGGATGTGGACGCAACCATGAAGGCAATTCGTGATGCCGGCGAATATTCCTATCAGATCGGACATATCAGAGCAGGTGAGAAGGGCGTAAAGCTGATCTGATGCAGTGTATAAGTCCGGCCGCAGTGTTATTTGCCCACATGGAGCTTGCTCACCAGAGGTGAAGAAGATTAGCGGCGACAACAGGTATGAGCATGATGGAGTGCGAGAAAACGTGAGAATGCTCATGCCTGTCAGCGGAACGGAAGCTGCGAAGCAGCGAAGTGAAGCGGGGACTTATAGGTATTGTGGCGCTGTTTACATTAATGATATTATTGCTGTCTTCGAAACCGTGTTCGGTCATCAATGCACGCTATACGGGTAATCGTACTGACTGCGATTTCGAAGAACGCAAAGGGCAGGAGGAAAAAATAATGCTGAGAATCGCAGTGCTGGTTTCCGGCGGCGGAACAAATCTGCAGGCCATTCTGGATGCAATTGACAGCGGGACAATTACAAATGCCGAGGTTGTCGGAGTGATCAGCAATAATCCGAAGGCTTATGCCCTGGAGCGGGCGAAGAAAAAGGGAATCGAGGCCGCGGTTGTAAGACCTGCGGATTTCGCAAGCCGGGCGGAATTTGAGGACGCATATCTGGAGAAGACACAGTCCTATCATCCGGATCTGGTGGTTCTGGCCGGCTGTATGGTTGTAATCCCGAAGAAGATGGTGGAAGCCTTTCCAAATCGCATGATCAATATCCATCCGGCACTGATCCCTGCTTTCTGCGGGACCGGTTATTACGGCCTGCATGTGCATGAGAAGGTGCTGGAGCGTGGCGTCAGAGTGACCGGAGCGACGGTTCACTTCGTAGACGCAGGGACGGATACGGGGCCGATCATTCTTCAGAAGGCAGTCTATGTACAGAACGGAGACACGCCGGAGATCCTTCAGCGGCGCGTAATGGAACAGGCGGAATGGAAGATCATGCCGGAGGCGATTAACCTGATCGCAAACGGAAGGGTATCCGTAAGAGACGGAAAGGTGCAGATCCGGGATTATACCTTTGGTGAGATCTGAGCGATCACACAGGGACAGAGAAGTTCTGATAAACAGCGGATGATCTGCGCAGAGGATGCTGTCGGTGTACAGGCATTCTGACAGGAAACGACAGCGCAGGTATTGATTTGAGTGCAGACAGGTGATCCGGTATGGGATAGGGCGTATGCGGCCTGTATACAGACCGGCTGCCTGCAGGATAAAAAGAAAGCGAGGAGCGCGACATGGGAATGAAAGTACTGGTAGTCGGAGGCGGCGGACGGGAGCATGCAATCGTATGGAAGGTTGCGCAGAGCCCGAAGGTTGAAAAGATATACTGTGCGCCGGGCAATGCCGGAATCGCAGAATTGGCGGAATGCGTTCCGATCGGGGCGATGGAATTCGATAAGCTGACCGCCTTTGCCAGGGAGAAGGGAATTGACCTGACGATCGTCGGAATGGACGATCCACTGGTAGGCGGAATTGTCGATGCGTTTGAGGCGGAAGGACTGCGTGTCTTCGGACCGAGAAAAAATGCGGCGATCCTCGAGGGCTCCAAGGCATTCTCAAAGAATCTGATGAAGAAATACAACATCCCTACGGCCTCCTATGAGACATTTACATCTCCGGAGGATGCGATTGCCTATCTCGAGAAAAATCAGAAGTACCCGATTGTTCTGAAGGCGGACGGCCTCGCGCTTGGCAAGGGTGTGCTGATCTGTAACAACCTTCAGGAGGCGAAGGACGGGGTTAAGGAGCTGATGGTCGATAAGAAATTCGGTCACGCAGGCGATGAACTGGTTATTGAAGAGTTTATGACCGGCCGTGAGGTATCGGTGCTGTCCTATGTAGACGGGAATATCGTGAAGACAATGGCATCTGCTCAGGACCATAAGAGAGCCAAGGACGGGGATCAGGGCCTGAATACCGGAGGAATGGGCAACTTCTCACCGACGCCGTTTTACACAAAGGATGTGGACGATTTCTGCCAGAAATACATCTTCCAGCCCACCGTGGATGCGATGAAGGCCGAGGGACGCTCATTCAAGGGAATTATCTTCTTTGGCCTGATGCTTACGGACGACGGCCCGAAGGTGCTTGAGTACAATGCCCGGTTCGGAGATCCGGAGGCGCAGGTCGTGCTTCCAAGAATGAAAAATGACATTATCGATGTCATCGAGGCATGCATTGATGGTACGCTCGATCAGATCGATCTGCAGTTCAAGGATGATGCCTGTGTGACCGTCGTGCTGGCCAGCGACGGATATCCGGTCTCCTATGAAAAGGGATTCCCGATTCACGGACTTGAGAACTTCAAGAACAAGCCCGGATATTATGTCTTTCATGCCGGAACAAAATTCAATGACAAGGGTGAGATTGTGACAAACGGCGGACGTGTGCTCAACGTCACGGCACTCGGTAGGGATCTGAAGGAAGCAAGAGCAAACGCCTACAAGGCCGTGGACTGGATTGACTTCCAGAATAAGTATTACCGTCATGATATCGGTCACGCAATCGATGAGTTCAAGGGCTGAGGAGACGACAGTACTTTCACAATTCCCTTCGCGAGCTCCTCGTCCAATCAATGCGTTCAGAGGCTGAGCAGACAGCGGCACTGTAGAATGGCAGATTGGAGCAGAGCTGTTGTGGAAAACATCATAAAAATATCGCGCGGAAGCTCACACGGCAGTATGGTGTGGGCTTCCGCACTTTTTGCGCGAACAGTGAGCCGCAGCCGGATGCGAAGTATTCGTGTGCGGCGAGCGTCGCGATAGCGAGATAAAACTCGCACAGCGTGTTTTATCTCGTTGGCGCCTTGTTTGTGAGAACAGGTAAATTGCTAAATATGCAGAATACTCTGACAAATATATTTTAATAAAAATATTTGCAAAAAACGGTTGACAAATCTCAATTAGTTCTGTATTATAGACTCAAGAAAAGAGATAACCAATAAGGAATAAAAGTTACCGATTTTCTTTCGAATATATTTACTTCAGGAGGATGGTCCGATGGGAAAGTGAAAGCCGGATGATCAGAGAACGGGAAAGCAGTTGAATGTTATGCGAGCTCAATAGGATTTAACTGATAAAGCTAAAAAAATACTCACAGAAAAATCAAATCGCAGGAGTGCGATGAGCGAAGAACGAGATCTGAGAAGTCGGAAGGCGAAGAAACATTTGATCCGGAAGATCTGCCAGAAAAGTGAATATGGTATAATGAATAGAAAGTGAGGTTATACAGTGAAACTTCAGGATATTCATTAAGAGGGCTGCTTGATTTGAATGAGACGATCAGGCAGCCCTTTCCCATTGGGTTCGGCATTTCATAAATGTTTTATAACTGTTCATAAAAGCCATAAATGGTTTTTCAAAAAAGCCATAAATGTTTTTTCAAAAAAGTGTTGACAATTGAAACAATATCAGGTTATAATAGCAAAGCGAGTTGAGGAAAGAAACAAAGCAAACGGGATCTTAGCTCAGCTGGGAGAGCATCTGCCTTACAAGCAGAGGGTCACAGGTTCGAGCCCTGTAGGTCCCATATCTTTCACTCATATCGCAGCGATTTAATATGGCGAGATAGCTCAGTTGGCTAGAGCATGCGGTTCATACCCGCAGTGTCGAGAGTTCGAGTCTCCCTCTCGCTACGTATAATCGGGAAGTCAGGTTTTTGCCTGACTTCCCTTTTTCTGTATTACACGTTCTGCTTTTACACTTGGCTGTTGCAGCTTGTTAATGCTTTGTTAATTGAATCTCCCGGCAGGAGGGGAGTGGAAAGGCGGTGACCGGATACAAATGGCTGCGGTAAATTATTTGATCATAAATTTGAGCTGTCTTATATGTGCTGCTATTCTTTTGTTCCATACAGGAGATGACCTGGCAGGAGTGCTTGAGATTCATCTGTTCAGACTCCTTCTGTCTGTCTTCTGTATCTTCATGATCGATGACAGTTTGTGGGAAATCGGTGCCAGTCACATGATTTATATGCCATGGCATGCGCGCAGTGTGCTGAACGCGGTCGGGCTTGCGTGTCAGCCGGTGATGTGTTTTATCTGGTATTTATTTTCGGAGGTACGGATGAAGCACCAGCTGTTTGGCAGAAAATGGTTCCTGCCCGTCACAGCAGCACCGATGCTTATCTCTGTGATACTGATTTTCAGTTCCCTGCAGACGGGCCTGATCTTCTACAGCGATGCTGTATCCGAATATCACGGACCGTTGTATGACCTGGTCATGGTATTTGATTTTATCTACCTGTTGCTGGTGACAATACATGCGGTCATCAAATCCATACATGCAAAGTCCAGATCGGTAAAGAAGGGATATTTCACGATGATTACATTCGTTCTGTTCCCTTTTGCCGCGGGCATTCTGGACAGCATTGTGCCGGACACACCGACAATGGCACCGAGTATCCTCTCGGCGCTGCTGTTGTTCTTTGTCAATGTACAGGAGATGCAGATTTATTCCGATGCGCTGACGGGCCTGAACAACCGCAGACGTTCCGATCAGATTCTTGAGGAATACATCGAGAAGGCAGATGCATCCAATGGCTTCTATCTTTTTATGATTGATGTGAACCGGTTCAAGCTGATCAATGATAAGTACGGACACCTGGAAGGTGACCGCGCACTCCAGACCATAGCATCATCTCTGACACAGGTCTCGGGAAAATATCCGGTATTCCTGTCCCGTTGGGGCGGCGATGAATTTTTGATCATTGGTACGCAGAGTGCGCTGGAGCCGGTCAGCAGCTTTGTGGAACTGCTGCATCAGCAGGTAGAGGAGGATGCAGACAGATTCCACCTTCCATATCGTCTTTCGATCAGCGTCGGATACTCGCTGTGTATGTCTTCTTCAATGCCGCCAAAAGAGCTGACTGCCGCGGCGGACCGCATGCTTTACGAAGACAAGCGCCTCGCGCACCAGAAGGAGTGAACGGAATCAAATTTCGGTCCGCGACAGCAGGACAACCGTCTCCACATGCACGGTCGCGGGGAACAGGTCAACGCAGGCAATTCGCTCCAGCCGGTAGCCATGCGTCAGAAATACCGGGAGATCTCTGGCAAGGCTCGTGGGTTTGCAGGAAATGTAGATAATCTTGTTGACGCCGTAGGCGATGATTTTGGGCAGGGCTTTTGGGTGAATCCCCTCGCGGGGCGGATCGAGAATGATGGAGTCGGGCTTGTCCGGAATTTCGTCGAGAACCTTCAGAACATCGCCTGCGAGAAAATGACAGTTGTCGAGATGATTCAGGCAGGCATTTTCACGGGCTGCCTCTACGGCTTCCTCTACGATCTCGACACCCACGACCTTTTTCGCCACCGGAGCGATGATCTGTGCGATGGTTCCGGTACCGCTGTAGAGGTCGAAGACAGTCTGATTCCCGACATCTCCCAGAAATTCTCTGGCGGTGCTGTAAAGGACCTCTGCACCTCTGGAGTTTGTCTGGAAAAAGGAAAAAGGAGTGATGCGGAACCGGAGACCGAGAAGCTCCTCGTAGAAATAGTCTCTTCCGTAGAGCAGATCGGTGCGATCGTTACGGATGATATCCGCGACGGAGTCGTTTACGGTATGCAGAACGCCGGTTAGCGTTCCCTCAAGGTCCAGGTCTCTCAGCTTCGCGCACAGTTCCTGAAGAGCTTCCTGCTCCGGATACTGAGAGCTTGTGACAAGATCGACCAGTATCTCACCGGTTATGGATGCGCGTCTCACCAGAAGATGACGCAGATATCCTTCGTGGGAGATCTTATGGAAATACGGCCAGTGGTGCGCCCGGCAGAATTCAAGCACGCAGGAGAGGATGCGGTTGAAATCTTCGTGCACGATCTGGCAGTGGTCAGCCGTCAGAATATCGTAGGTGCTGTTCTTCCTGTGAAGACCAAGGGTCAGTTCGCCGTCCTTTTCCATGTCCCCGAAGGCATATTCCATCTTGTTGCGGTAACCTTTTTCTTCGGGACTCGGTTTGACACCCTCGAATACATAGTCCGGGGAGCCGTCGCTCCGGATCTGCCCGCCCTCGGCCAGCGCTCTGCCGATCAGAGACTTGATTTCGCCTTCCTTCAGCGCAAGCTGTTCCGCATAAGGAAGTGTGCGGTAGGTGCAGCCGCCGCAGCGCGGAAACAGACTGCATCCGGGGTCGGCTGTCTCGAGAATGGATGGCTGAAGAACCTCCAGAAGCTGTCCTTCTAAGCGTCCGGCCTTCTTCTTGTTGATGCGGAAGCGTACGGTCTGACCGGGGATAGTGTTCTTGACAATTACCTCACTGTCTTCCCCGGCGACAAGGACGTGTCCTTTGTTCGGGAAGGAAATATGGTCGACAGTGCCCTCGTAGATCTCACCTTTTTTCATAAATAAAATCCTTTCGGTTGTAATACAGGATGAATATGGTAATAACGGATGAATATGGTATCAACGGATGAATAATAACGTGGATTGATGATAACGGCTTATGAACGGATAAAAAAATAACTTCTCCTCAAAAAAGCCCCGGCACATCATGTGTCGGAGCTTAGTATTATTTCCGCTCTGTTGCTGTTCTTGTGATTGAATACCGGTTTTGCCGCCGGATATCCGCAGGTCTGAGGTGATCCATTCAGCGGATGATGTCAGTCTTCGCCGGATTCATCGGAACTCTTTCCGGAGGATTTCTCTTCTTCGTCTTTGTCGTTCTCATCAAAATAGCTGTCAAAATCATCGTCAAAGTCTTCGTCATCGAAATCTTCCAGATAATCCGGTGTGAAGTAGCGGTATACTGCGTATGCAATTCCACAGACCGCAGCGGTTGCGGCGACGGCTATCGCAATAATTCTGAGCAGAGAACCCTTCTTCATCGTTGTGCTGTTCTTCTTTGCCTGAATGGCATCGATAATTGCCTTGATTGATTCCTTATCCATGATCGGTCACTCCATTTCGCTAGAATTTAATATTGCAGCGGTATCCCCCTCATTCTGCGCTTTAAGATTAACTCTCAATTAACGCTATTATATCATAAGTACGTGCGAAAAAACAAGGAATCAACAGGGAAATACTTGCCGGAGAGACCGGTGTTTTTGTAGAAAACGTATAATTTTTACATAAGCATAATTCGGAGTTTAGGTAAAAATATTGAAATCCTATCTGGTGTTGCGGTACAATGAGATATAAATTTTTTCTCGTTGCAGTACAATGGGGGGTATGAATCATATCCTGTTGCAGCACAATGGGGTATGAATCATATTCTGTTGAGATGCAGCGAGATAGAACATTTCTTTTGAATGGAGGCTTATTATGAGTACACCTTTTGTTTGGGCACACAGAGGGGCAAGTGGATATGCTCCGGAGAATACACTGGAGGCATTCCGACTGGCTGCGGAGATGGGCGCCGATGGCGTGGAACTGGATGTTCAGCTGACCCGTGACAATCAGATTGTCGTATGCCATGACGAAAAGATTGACCGTACCTCTGACGGGGCCGGATGGGTGAAGGATTATACGCTGGAAGAATTGAAGAAGATGAATTTCGACAACGGCAACAAGGCGTATGAGGGAGCCCGGATTCCCACGATGCAGGAGGTTTTTGACGCGCTCCGGGATACCGGTCTTGTGATTAATATCGAGCTGAAGACCGGAATCATTTTTTATAAGGACATTGAAAATGCCATCGTCAAAATGACGCAGGAAAATCACTATGAGGACAGGGTCATTTATTCCTCCTTCAATCATTATTCCGTCATGAAGATCAAGGAACTGGATCCGAATGCCAGGACCGGATTCCTGTATGCGGACGGAACACTCGACATGCCTTCCTACGCAAAAAATCACGGAGTGGACGCACTTCATCCGGCGCTCTATAATCTTCAGTTCCCGGGATTCATGGAGGAGTGCAGGGAGAAGGACATCGATGTAAATGTCTGGACGGTAAACGATGAGAAGTACATGAAGATGTGCCAGGATGCCGGCGTGAATGCGGTCATTACAAATTATCCGAAGAAGGCGCTGGAGCTGTTCAGGAGGAAATAATCATGGAATTCCTCGGTGAAGATGATTACAGACAGGCAATGGACGGGCCCTGCCGCCGATGGCGGGAGGAGTGCGTGAAGGAGAATTATTTTATCTCCTCCGATGGGACAAAGATCCATTACTATTATGCGATACCGGAAAATGCAACGGCTGTCGTGGTGATGTTTCACGGCTTCTGTGAGTTTTACGGCAAGTATCATGAGATGTCCTGGTATTTTTACAGGCACGGATTCGGATTCTATTTTCCGGAGATGCGTGGACATGGACTGTCCGGTGGAAAACTGAAGGAGAAGGATCTGGTCCATATTGATAATTATGATACGTATGTCTCAGATATGAAGGGATTCTATGATCAGGTCGTTTCGGCGGACAGCCATCGAAGGCTCCTGTTTGCCCATTCGATGGGAGGGGCGATCGCGTCTCTGTATCTGGAGAATTATCCGGAAGACTTCGGTGGGGCTGTGCTTTCAAGCCCGATGCTGAAGCTGAAGACAAAGGGTTATTCTGAGGCGCAGATACGGGCGATGCGGTTTCTGGTGACGCTGTTCCATATGAAGAAAAAGCTTTCGGCGGGACAGAGCCGTTTCGACGGGGTCAATATTTTTGAACAGTCCAGCTGTCAGTCGCGTTCCCGTTATGATTACATGTTTGAGATGCGGTGCGCGAATGATAACTACCAGACCTACGGAGCTACGTTCGGCTGGTCGATCGCCAGCCTGGAGGCGACAGCGAGACTGATACGCGACGCGAAGAAGATCCGGACACCGCTCGCTGTTTTCATGGCGGGGCAGGATCATCTGGTTGATCCTGAGGGATACCGTGATCTCTTCCGGGCACTTCCACAGACGCACCGCTATGAGTTTCCGACATCGCGGCATGAGATCTTCAATGCAGCGACGGATGTGCGTAAGGACTACTACGAGAAGCTGTTCCAGGAGCTTGACTCCATGAGAAAGGAGTGACACATGCAGTCAGGAAAGCACAGTACAGGATTATCGTCCCAGTTCATGTACGGGGCGGGTGAGTTTTTCAACGGAGGAGCCTTCGTCATCATTAATGCGTTCTTCTCTGTCTTTCTGATCAAGGCGATCGGGATGCCGGCGGCGCTCGCCGGAACGGTTCCCCTGATCGGACATTTCTGGGACGCGGTCACAGACCCGATCATGGGAAATATCGCGGACCGGACCAGCGCGAAGATGGGCGCCAAGCGTTTCTATATGCTGATCGGTTCCTTTGCGACGGCGCTGACCTTTGCCACGCTGTGGGTACCGTTCCGCACAGACAGACCTGTCACGATGTTCATTTTCTATGTGATTATGTACTGCCTGTTCTCAACCGGATCGACGATCCTGATGGTTCCTTATAACGGGCTTCTGCCGGACATGGTGGATGATTACGACACCAGATCACGTTTCTCCAATGTCCGTATGATCTGGTCCACGCTTGGAGCGATGGTCTGCGGAGTTGCTCCGACGCTTCTGATCACAGATACGACGAAGACAACCATGTATCTTCGCTGCGGCGTTATCTTCGGACTTCTGTTCCTGGTGACCTGTCTGATCACGGTTGGGGGAACCTGGGAGAATTATCACGCGCCGGTTCGCTCTAAAATGATCAGCAGCTTCGATCATGCGGCAAGCGCATTCCGCAGCCGGTCATTCCGCCTTTTTATTGGAATCTACCTGACGGGGCAGTGCGGCATGGATTTTGTATCCGGAATGGCGGTATACTATGTGGATGACGTCATTAACGGCTATAAGAATCACTATGTCACCTATCTGATGGCGGCTCTGATTGTAGCGCAGCTTATCGGTATGCTGATCTGGGGCCCGGTGATGGCGAAGACCTCCAAGCGAACGACGATTCTGATCGGCGCCCCGATCCGTGTCGCCTGCACGCTGCTCCTTATCCCGTTCTCCTATGAGGGCGCCAGCATTTATCCGATCCTCGCGCTGGCAGTCGGGATCGGAATCGGCAATGCGGCTACGCTCACGAGTATCTTTGCCATCATGGCGGATATGCCTGATGTAGACGAGCTGATCACTTCAATTCATCGTCCCGGCGTAGTATCCGGAATGTCAACCTTTGCCAGGAAGATTTCTTCAGGACTTTCTGCATGGCTGATCGGTATTCTGCTCACCGCGGTCGGGTACAGTGAGAAGCTGGCAAACGAAGGGGCAAGGCAGTCCGCGTTCACACAGAAGGGAATCGCAGCGATTTTTGTACTCATGCCGGTCATTCTCTGCGTACTCTTATTTGTATTCGGGTATCTTTTCCCGATGACAGAAAAGGAATTCAATATTGTCAAGAAGGAGATCCGCAGACGCAGAGGAGAGGACAGCTCAGAGGCAACGCCGGAGGAGATCCGCATATGCGAGAAGGTGACGGGAATGCCTTTTGACAAACTCTGGAATATCCGGAACCAGTGGGTCGGAAACAGAACCCACGGAAAGGAAGAAAACGGAGATGCCTGAGGTTATGCCGGGCTGCGGCGTGAAACCTCAGATATTCTGTGGTCCGATATTCCGTGGTCAGATATTCCGTGGCCAGACATTCCGTGACCAGACATTCCGTGGCCAGACATTTCGTGGTCAGATATTCCGTGACCAGACATTCCGTGGTCAGATGTTCAGCGGTCAGATGTTGTGCACTCGGGTATTCTGCGATCAGAAACTATGCGGTCAGAGCAGATATTTCAGACCGGAAAGGGTTATACGACAGACTATGGCGTGCTGATGCTCGGTGTACTTTTCTGCTCCATTCCTACGATGATCATCTTCTTCGTACTGCAGAAACAGTTTGCGGAAGGTATTACCGGTGCTGTTAAATAATCCGAATACAGTGTGAGAACGGAAGGAATTAGAAATGACAGAATTTGATTACAATATAGTAAAAGATCCGCGGATCTTCAGCCAGAATCGTCTGCCGGCGCATTCGGATCACATGTTCTATCAGGGCGAACCGGGAAAAGCGAGGGAGGAGTCTGACTGCCGTTATCTGCTGAGCGGAGTGTGGAAGTTTTCCTACGCGGAGAATTACCGGGAAGCGATTAAGGGATTTGAAGCAGCTGACTATGACTGCAGAGGCTGGGCGGACATTCGGGTTCCGGGACACATCCAGATGCAGGGATACGGACATCCGCAGTATGTCAACACCCAGTATCCGTGGGACGGAATCGAGAAAATCTTACCGGGACAGATCCCGGAGGAGTTCAACCCGGTCGCGAGTTATGTCCGGTATTTTACAGTCCCCGAAAACATGCGAAATCATGAACTGCATATCTGTTTTGAAGGCGTTGAGAGCGGGTTCGCGCTCTGGCTGAATGGCAGTTATATAGGATACAGTGAGGACAGCTTCACCCCGTCAGAGTTTGATCTGACACCTTATCTCGTGGATGGAGAAAACAAGCTGGCGGTTCGTGTGTTCCGGTTTACGGCGGGAAGCTGGTGTGAGGATCAGGATTTCTTCCGGTTCTCCGGCATTTTCCGGGATGTATATCTGATCATGATACCGGATCTTCATGTGAGCGATCTGCGTCTCACACCGGAGGTGGCAGATGATTATCGCCACGCTTCTCTGAAGGCAGAAATCTATGGCACGAAAGAGGGGAGCATTGAGCTATCACTGGAAGGCAGAGAGGGTAAGGTAATCTCTGTGAAGAAGGCGGAGCTTCACAAAGTGGAAGCAGGACCTGTGAAAGCGCGGACAGAAGAGAAGACGGCCGAGGATTCCCTCAATGGCGCCGGAAAGCGCTTTGCTTTTGCAAGAGAGAATGAAAAATCCGCATACCGGGCGGAAATCCTTCTGGATGCCGGTGAACCACGGCTCTGGAGCGCGGAGGATCCCTTCCTGTATCAGGTGAGAATACGTGCCTTCGACAGCAATAATATCCGCAGAGAGACCGTCCTTGAGCTCTTCGGATTCCGCCGTTTTGAGATGATTAATCACATGATGCATATCAATGGAAAACGCATCGTGTTCAATGGAGTGAACCGCCATGAGTTCAGCGCGGACAGGGGAAGGGCGATTGATGCGGAGACGATTCGCACCGATCTTCTGACGATGAAGCGCAACAACATCAATGCGGTCCGTACGAGCCACTACCCGAACCAGACCGCCTTCTACCGGTTCTGTGATCTCTACGGCCTCTATGTTATCGATGAAACGAATCTGGAAACGCATGGGCTGTGGGACATGGTATTCCGGGGCGATATCACACTCGAGGAGACAGTCCCCGGGGACAGACCTGAGTACCTTGATCTGATTCTGGACCGTGCGAACAGCATGCTTCAGCGGGACAAAAACCATGCCTGCGTGCTGCTCTGGTCCTGCGGAAACGAGTCGCTGGGAGGAAAAGATCTCTACGAAATGTCCCGCTTTTTCCATGCGGAGGATGCTTCGAGACTTGTGCACTATGAGGGAGTGGCCCACGATGACCGCTATCCGGACACGACAGATGTGGTCAGTACCATGTATACGCCGGTTCAGGAGATTCGAAAATTCCTGTCGGAGCACAGGGAGAAACCCTATATCTGCTGTGAATATGCGCATGCCATGGGCAATTCCTGCGGCGCGTTTCTGAAATATATCGAGCTTGCGGAAGACGATCCGCTGTATCAGGGCGGATTCATCTGGGATTATATCGATCAGGCGATCCTTCGGAAGGACCGGTACGGCAGAACCTATCTGGGCTATGGAGGCGACTTTGACGACCGGCCGCATGACGGGAATTTCTCCGGAAACGGAATCGTCTACGGAGATACCAGAACTCCATCTCCGAAGATGCAGGAGGTTCGGAACGGATATCAAAGTATCTGTGTAAGCATTGGAGCGGAATCTGTCAGGGCCTCGGATCCGGCATCTGCAGACAGATCAGCCGGAACCGCCGCCACGGGAATCACCGCTGTTGTAAAGAACAAGTTCCTGTTTACGAATACAGACCGGTTTGACTGTGTGATTACCCTGACCGGGGAGGATCGCGAGATCTGTCGTGTGAAAACTTCGGTGTCGGTCGGACCGCAGGAGGAGAAAACAATTTCTCTGCCGGTTGAGATACCGGTTTTGGCAGGAGAGGCAGCCCTCACAGTATCATTCGTCACCAGGGAGGAGACACCCTGGGCGCCGGCAGGCACCGAGATTGCGTGGGCGCAGAAGATGATCGCTTCTGGAGAAAAGAATGTACAGGCAGATTCTGTTTCCGGAATCAAGAATAACCGGGCGATATCGGAATCCGGCAGCAGGATGAAGGTCGTAAAGGGCGCGGTTAATCTTGGCGTATCCGGTGAGCATTTCCGTGTTCTGTTTTCCAATCTTCACGGCGGTCTCGTCTCCTACGTATATGCAGGAAGAGAAATGCTTAAGGCAAATCCGCGCCCGAATTTCTGGAGAGCGATGACGGACAATGATAGGGGATGCCTCTTCCCGATGCGCGCGGGACAGTGGAGACAGGCTGGACTTTTCGCAACCACGATTTCGCAGGAAGAGAGACAGGTGACCGATTACAAGATCGACATTTCGGAAGATCTGGTAACCGTCACATACACGTACCATCTCGCAACTATACCGGCGAAGGACTGCCTGGTGACCTATTCCGTGAAGCCGGACGGAGAGATTTCTGTCCGTATGCAGATGGATGCCTCCCGGGAAATCGGAGAGCTCCCGGAGTTCAGTATGCTGTTTATGCTGGACGCTGACGAGAATCATCTGAAATGGTACGGCGCGGGCCCTGAGGAAACCTACCTGGACCGCCGCAACGCGAAAATCGGAGTTTATCGGACCACTGTCGATAAGTGTATGGCCGGGTATCTTCGCCCGCAGGAGTGCGGAAATCACACAGATGTCAGATGGGCCGAGGTGACCGACAGTCTTGGAAGAGGCCTTCGTTTCAAGGTGAACGGACTGCAGTTCTCCGCGCTTCCGTACACGCCCGAGGAGCTGGAATGCGCATCGCATCCGAACGAGCTTCCGGAGACGGTTCATACCTGCGTGAGAGTCGGGCTTCAGATGGGCGTCGGAGGAGATGACTCCTGGGGCGCACAGGTTCATCCGGAATATCGTCTGGACAACACGAAGCCGATGGAGATCGAGTTCTCCTTCAGAGGAATCTGAGAAAACATAAAGTTAAGAATATAACCGGCAGAAAAAGCCGCACCTTTATGTTCCGGAATGGATAAAATTCAAATCCATTTCGGGGAGATAAGGGTGCGGCATTTTCGATTGAGATAATTTTCTGGTACTGTCTTTATGCAGAACCGACTGCGCAGAGATGATCAGACCAGTTCAAGAGGAATGTTTTTTTCTTCCAGGTACTGCTTCCAGTCCGAGGAAAGGCCGGTGTCACTGATGATCATATCCATTTCCTCGAGTGGGGCAAACAGACTTGAGCGGACAACACCGAATTTTGATGAGTCTGCCAGAAGAATTTTGGTGCGGGAAGAATGGAGCGCAGTGGATTTGGTTGTGACTTCGAATTGATTGGAACAGGTCAGCCCCATTTTTTCTACGCCGGATGTTGAAATAAATATCTTTGATGCCCGAAGCCTTTTCAGCAGTTCTGTATTTTCCGTGGACTCGAAGGAGAGTGAGGATCGGTGAAAATAACCGCCTGCCAGAATGATCTGGATATTTTTGCGGCTGTACAGCGTCTGCATGACGTTGAAATTATAGCAGATAACGGTGAGCGGAATGTCATCAGGAAGTGCCTGCATCATGCAATTCACGGTAGTTCCTGTATCCAGAATAATCACGTCATTTGGTTTCAAAAGAGTGGCTGCATAAGCTCCGATCCTGCGTTTGCTGTCGCTGTTCAGTGCGTTTGCCGCAGAAAATTCATAACCGCTTTTGACTGGTATTTCTACGGAGCTGTTTTGCGACGGGGAGGCAGGAGCCGCGACATATTGTCCGGGTAATGGAACGGGCTGCTCAGGAAAACCATTTTCCTCAATGTAACGGATATCTCTTCGAACTGTCATTTCTGAAACGTGATATTTGTCAGCCAGGTTTTTTATCGTATATGTGGGATTATTGACCATGTCCTGAGCGATGGCCTGAATCCTCATTTTTTTCTTTAACATGATTGTGCCTCCTGTCTCTGCCTTATCGATCATAGATAGAAAAGATATTAAGAAAGTGTTGTATTTCTTCATAATCTTCATCTTTCTAAATCTTCGCGATGAGTGTAACACATCGACAAAGAATTAACAAGAAACAATACTTGAAAATTCTGTGAAATGATAAAAAATGATAAACTCTCACATTAATTATGATAGTAAATGAGAAATAATGTTATTGCAAGCGGTAATAAATAACAAAATTAAACCCTAATAATCGTGTGAATCTAACAAATACTATCATAAATTCATGATAATGATTGACAAAAGGAGAATATTCGTGTACTATGAGGCCAATGAAGAACAAAAACGTTCATTTATCCAAATGGCAAAAGTTAATATATGTTAGTATTTGTTGCAAAACATGAAGAATATATCACATTTTGGGAACAGATATCAGCCAGAAGTTATACAGGTCAGATAACAACAGGCGGGAATAACATAAAGCTCAACCAAACAGTAAGAATACAAAGATCACCGAATACTGTGAAATGCAGGAAAATGAATGTGAGTTCACAAGCGTATAACGAAGGAGGAGAATTATGAAAACAAAAGCTTTGAAAAAGGTTCTTGCTACTGTACTTGCAACAGCGATGATAGCCGGGCTTTCCGCCTGCGGATCAGGCGGCGGTTCTGGTTCCGGATCATCCTCTGCTTCTGCAAAATCGGAGGCAGTGGCATCAACGAGCACAGCTGCCACGTCAGTTACGGTTAATACTGACAATCCCGTAGCAGGTAAGAAGGTTGCATACATCATGCTTCTTCCGTCGGCTACAATTTTCCAGATGTGGAAAGATTCCTGTGCAAATCTTTGCAAGGCAATGGGAGTGGATTTTGATTTCTTCTTCTGCGACGGAGATTTCAATAAGTGGCAGGATACGATCAGGACCTGTGCAGAGGCAGGCTATGACGGTTTGGTTGTGAGCCACGGAAATCAGGACGGATCTTATGTATTCCTGAAGGAGATCCACGACTCGTATCCAGATATGAAGATTGTTACCTTTGATACTCAGTTCTATACCGATGGTGAGTATCAGAAGATTGATGGTGTAACACAGATGTTCCAGCAGGATAAATCTCTGGTAACGGTTCTTCTGGATTCGATGATTGAAGCCAAGAAGGAAAAGGGAGAAGATGGACCGGTTCGTCTGATCAAGGTATGGAGAGGCCCGAACTATAATAGCCCGTTTGACCGCCGTGAAGTAGGTTGGGAAGAATATGAAAAAGCAGGCAAGATCGAGACGGTTGGCGAGGTACAGCCGCTGGAGGACTCCGTTGATTCTGCAAATACTGTAACGGCAGCATATCTGCAGACAGTCAATCGGGATGATGTTGATGGTATCATTTCCTTCTATGATCTTTATGGCCAGGGCGTATATAACGCAATTCTTGAAAACGACAATATGAATGGAAACAACGGCGATGCACTTCCGATGGCATCTGTTGATATCGATAATGTCGATGTAACGAACATGCAGACAAGACCGGACATCTGGACAGCCGCCGGAACAACAGACTGGACAATGAACGGTGAAATCGCGATGCGTATCCTCTTCCTTGAGATGGCGGATGATTATGATGATATCTATGATCCGGCAACAGGAAAGAAGGGCGTTGATGTCGTAGAAGTTCCAGGTACTGCCATTCTTGCCAAGAATTTGAAATCCGATTCGACCGTTGAGAATCTGGGCGACATTGCGGGAGAAACCTACGGCAATCTGGATTATCTCTCTGAGGCAAGCTGGATGCCGAAGGATCTGCTTCATAAATAATTCAATAGTATTGGAATCTTAAATATTAAATAGCACGGTGATCTTGAGGAGAGGGCGTCGGTTCAGAAACCCGGCGCCCTCGCTGTCTGAGAAGACAGTTATCCTGGATGAAATGGTCAGCTGGAGGACAAAGGGCAAAAGATGAAGGAAAAATCTACGCTAGAAACGAGACATGTCTCCATTGAATTTCCAGGCGTAAAAGCGTTGGATGACGTCAATTTTTCAGTGACAACCGGGGAAATAAGAGCAGTGGTTGGCGCAAATGGAGCAGGCAAGTCTACTTTGATGAAGGTTCTGGCAGGAGCAAATCCGACTTATACAGGAGAAGTTCTGCTGGACGGCAAAAAAATTGAGCTGCGGCAGCCGGTAGATGCCAAGAAATTGGGAATACAGATTGTATATCAAGAGGTTGACACAGCACTTGTACCTACTCTCTCGGTTGCCGAGAATATCATGCTTAATGAGATGGTTATGCATGGCGGCGGAGTGATGAGATGGAAATATGTGAGGGATGAGGCAAAAAAGGCACTTGCCAGACTGAACATCGAAGATATAAATGTCAGGACGCTTGTTCAGAATCTGTCCCTGGCACAAAAACAGATGGTTCTGATTGCCAGGGCAGTGCGCATGGACTGCAAGTTCCTGATACTGGACGAACCGACAGCCCCATTAAGTACTTCCGAGACAGAGGAGCTGTTTCATATCGTCAGAAGGTTAAGAGAAACGGAAGGAATTGCGGTTATTTTTATCAGCCACAGACTAAATGAAATTCTTGAAATCTGTGAAAAATACACTGTCATGAGAAATGGTCAGATTGTCGGAACCTCGATGATCACGCCATCAACAACTACAAAAGAAATCGTTGAGCAAATGCTTGGCCGTTCATTTGAAGAAAATTTCCCGAAGGAAAGCTGTGAAATCGGTGATGATCTGCTGAAAATCGATCATCTGAGCGGAGCAGATGGAAAAGTAGACGATGTTACGCTGCATGTAAGAAAAGGAGAAATTGTCGGAATCGCCGGACTGGTTGGAGCGGGAAAATCAGAGCTGTGCAAGACAATCTTCGGCGCGTATAAGAAAACCGGCGGAACGGTAACGTTAAATGGAAAGGAATTGAAGATAAGAACACCATCCGATGCGGTGCGCCAGGGAATTGCCCTTGTACCAGAGGAAAGAAGGAAAGAAGGCGTTCTGGTAAATGAGACGGTTGCGTTCAATCTATCTGCGGCAAGCCTTGGGGATTTCTGCACGGCGTCCTTTGTTAACCGCAGAAAGGTCAACGAGAATGCCAGAAAGCTAGTCAAAGATCTTGAAATAAAAACACCGTCTATCCGTCAGCAGGTTCGAAATCTTTCCGGTGGCAATCAGCAGAAGGTTGCTGTAGGCAAATGGCTCTCCGCAGACTGTGATATCTACATCTTTGATGAACCGACAAAAGGTGTGGATGTAGGAGCAAAGCAGGATATTTTCCGTTTGATCAATAATATCGCAAAAAGAGGAAAAGGAGTTTTGTATGCGTCCTGTGAGGATTCAGAGCTGCTGTCATTGACAGACCGCATATATGTCATGTATAGCGGGAAGATCGTAGCCGAATTAGATACAAAAGAAGCAACGGACAACCGGATTATGAACTTCGCGGTCGGCGGAACAGAGTCCTGAAGCCGCAAATAATTATAACTGGAGGAAACAACTGTGAATACAAAAGCTGGTATCGATAGTAAGAAAATCATTAGGTTCTTTGTAAACTGGGCTGCGGTTCTGGCGCTCTTTCTGTGTTTTATTGCTTTTTCAATTATCAGCGGCAGTAAGTTTGCATCCGGAAGCAATGTCGTGAATATTCTCCGTGCAATGGCGATCAATACCGTCTTCGGTATTGCGGCGACGATCACAATGGCTCCGGATGGATTCGATATGTCCGCAGCGACGCTGGCGAGCTGTTCCGCTTATGCGTTTGTGTCCGGATATCTTTGGTTCGGGTTCAGCGTTCCGGTGTCCATTCTGTTCTGTATCGTTGTGACGATGGTGATGTATCAGATGACGATGTTCCTGATTCTGGTCTGCAAGATTCCTGATATGCTGGCAACCTGCGCATTAATGTTCGTGCATCAGGGACTTGGACAATGGTACATTGGCGGAGGCGCTGTATCAACAGGTATGAAGACCTCCTGGGGAGCAGATCCGGCTAGGACGACACTGTCCAATGGCTTTCAGGCAATCGGACGTGCGCCGTGGATTATTATCATCATGCTGGTATGCGTTGGTGTAGCACATGTATTTCTTACTTATACAAAGCATGGCAGATTTCTGTATGCAATGGGCGGTAACAGAGAAGCGGCAAAATTGTCCGGAATCAATGTCAAGAAATATCGTTATCTGGCAGGTATGATTACGGCAGTTTTCATCGCAATTGCCGGAATTCTGGTTTCTTCAAGAGGAAGCTCCGCGCAGGTAATGTGCTGTGATAACTATCTGATGCCTTCTCTGGCAGCAGTATTTGTAGGACGTACGGTAGGAGGCGCTGAGAAACCAAATGCACTTGGAACGCTGATCGGCGCGGCACTGGTATCTACTCTTGAAAACGGGCTTACCATTCTTGCGGTTCCTTACTATGTACTTCCGGCTGTTAAGGGAGCGGTTCTTGCGCTCGCTCTGATCGCTGCATATGCATCCAAGAAGGAAAATTGATCTGACTGGAAGTGGTGTCTGGATTGATCGGAAATAATGATGATATTTATCAAGATTGTTTTTGTAAGAGAGGTAAATCATGAGCGATTTTTCAAAATATTTTTTAATGATTAACGAGGATGACCCGGAAGGGACCGAGAAGACGGTTATTGCCTACACGCTTCTGAAAACACAGGGGACCGATGCCGGGAAAATTGACTGGGATACCGCTACGATGAAAGCAAAAATTCCGTCCGAGCATGGTAATCTCAATCATGTCTGCCGCGTATATGACGCGAAGGGACATTCTATTTATATCAAGCAGGCAGGATTGGAGACACGGATATCGAAAGATATGACTGCTTCTCTGGATCGGAACCGGCAGGAGAGCGAAATCCTTGAATTGGAAGAGAAAATGGCTCCCGGGATGGTGCCGCACATCTATTTCTTTGATACGGTTATGTGTGCTTCCGGAATGGAAGACTGCAGTGATTTCGAGGTGATGCGGGATGCTATGCTGGAGCACAAGACATTTCCAAGATTCGCTGATGATATCTCTACATTCATGGCGAGAACGCTGCTTCTGTCTAGTGATGTGGTCATGGATCACAAAGAGAAAAAAGAACTTACCAGGCGCTTCATTACACCGGATCTCTGTGATATCACCGAAAAATTGGTGCTTATGGAGCCGTATCTGGGCTCTTCAAGGAACAATGTATTTCCACCTAACAGAGAGTTTGTAGAGAAAGAACTGTACAGCGATGATGCGTTACACCTTGAGGTTTCCAAATTAAAGTTCAACTTTATGACAAATGCGCAGGCGCTCCTGCATGGAGATCTTCATACCGGATCGGTTTTCATTAAACCGGACGCTACAAAGATTTTTGACTGCGAATTCGGAACTTTTGCCCCTATGGGATATGATATCGGAAATGTTGTGGCAAATATGATTTTTGCCTATGATAATGGCCTGTCTGCCGACGACGATGTTTTCTGCAGCTGGTGTCTGGATACGATTGAGAAAACAATTGATCTTTTCATCAGTAAATTCAGCACCCTTTATGATGAAGCAGTGACAGAGCCTATGGCAAAGGTACCAGGCTTTAAAGAGTATTACATTGACAGCATTCTTCGTGATACTGCCGGATATGCAGGAACGGAGCTGCACAGAAGAACAGTTGGTATGGCGAATGTAGTGGATGTGACATCCATAAAGGACGAAAGAAAACGTCTTCTGGCAGAAAGGATCAATATTCTTGCCGGAAAAGACTATATACTTCATCAGGGACGCTTTAAGACCGGGAAAGACTTCGTTGACGCTGTTCTTAATGCCAGGGAGGCTGCGGTTAAGACGCTGTGATCAGAACGGCAGGAAAAGTGAGAAGAAATAGCCTGCATCAGGTGAATTCCCGCTTCCATACATCGATACGGGTATAATGGAAGTGGGAAAGCTCCGATTCGGAGGGCTGAAAGGAGATATACAAATATGTCATCTTTAAATGATTTTTTTGAGAAAGTAATTACCGTTAAATGGGGACCTGAGAAAAAAAGTGTAGATATCATTGATCAGACTCTTCTGCCAAATACCATCAAGAGGATTCAGATCCGGACACAGGAGGAAATCTGGGAAGCAATAAAGAAACTTCGTGTAAGAGGGGCGCCGGCCATTGGCGTTTCAGCCGCATATGGAATAGCAGTAGTGGCGAATGAGATTCAGGCGAAGAATTATGAGGATTTCTACAAACAGTTTAAAGCTTCAAAGGATTATCTGGCCAGTTCCAGACCGACAGCCGTTAATCTGTTCTGGGCATTGAATCGAATGGAAGATACTGTGATTGCGAACAGCTCCAGGACGGTTCCGGAAATTAAACAGATTCTTTATAATGAGGCAGAGAAAATCCGGGAAGAGGATGTTCAGATCAGCAAAAATATCGGAGAGATCGGTTTCCGTTTACTGGAGGATCTGAAAGAGGATGGAAAGGAGCTGGGAATCCTCACACATTGTAATGCCGGAACTCTGGCAACTGCGAAATATGGCACGGCGACTGCGCCGATGTATATGGCGCTGGAGCATGGATGGAGTGGCACTGACATGCATGTATATTGCGATGAAACAAGGCCTCTTCTGCAGGGTGCAAGACTGACATCTTTTGAACTTTGCAATGCAGGGATTACAACGTCCGTTCAGTGCGATAATATGGCAGCGCTGCTGATGAAGACTGGAAAGATAAAGATAATTTTTGTAGGCTGTGACCGGGTAGCCGCAAACGGCGATGCTGCAAATAAAATCGGGACCTCTGCCCTGGCAGTATTGGCACATCATTATGGTATTCCGATGTATATCTGTGCGCCAAGTTCTACGATCGACATGGCAACACCCACCGGTGACGACATTCCGATTGAGATGCGAGATCCCGAAGAAATCAAGAGCATGTGGTATAAAGAACCGATGGCTCCGGCAGGGGTAGATGCTTCTTTTAACCCGGCGTTTGATGTTGCAGATCACAGACTTATTACTGGAATTATCACAGAAAAGGGCCTGTGCAAAGCGCCTTATGAGGAAGCGTTCAAAAAACTTGGTATCCATTAATCATTATCGCCGTATTCTGCAGATTATCAGATATTCTGATATTTCCAGCGTTCATGTGACACGGAAAATCGGAGGCTGCAGGGATGCGGAGAACTAATAATGCTATTCGATGATGGAGGGATATGAAGTGATATTGGAAGTAAAGAACGGGTATCCGGATGATTCAGCTGCACGGAATATGATTCTTGAGGTGGGCAGGAGAATGTATGAGAACAGATATGTTGCGGCTAATGATGGCAACATATCCTGTAAGGTTTCAGAAGATACCATCTGGGTCACTCCGACAGGAGTCAGTAAAGGATTTATGCAGGAGAAAGACCTGATAAAAATGAAGCTGGATGGAGAAATTCTGGAGGGAACCCTGAAACCTTCCAGTGAAATCCGTATGCATCTGAGAGTTTATCAGGAGGACAAGCGGGTAAAATCGGTTGTACATGCACATCCTAAGTTTGCAACTCTGTTCGCAATCGCAAACAAACCGATCGACAGTCGTCTTCTTCCAGAAGGAATTGTTCAGCTTGGAGTAGTTCCTTGTGCCAAAACAGTAATTCCTGGTACACAGGACGTGCCGGATTCCATAGCTCCCTATGTGAATGAGTACAATGCTGTACTGCTGGGAAATCACGGGGTGCTTACCTGGAGTGAAGAAAGCATCATACAGGCATATTACCGTCTGGAAACCGTAGAATATTTTGCGGAGATTATCTTGTATTCAAAGTTGTTCTTTGGTGACCAGGTAAATCAATATACGGACGAGCAGGTAAATCAGCTGATTGGGATTCGTGAGAAGCTGGGAATCCACAGGGGCGGCAGGCCAACGTGAGTGAGATTTCACTCCAGAGAATCAAGAGGATTCCTGATTGTATCTATGAACAGCGCCGTTTAGACCGATTTTGGTTCTTTTTAGATCTTTGCTGTCAGAAAGGAAAAAATATGCTGAAAGGGATACCGGATCTGTTATCTCCGGAGTTTTTAAAGATACTTGCAGAAATGGGGCATGGTGACAGACTTGTCATTGGTGACTGTAATTTTCCGGCGGCGTCTATTGCAGACGGAGAAAGAAATATCCGCTGTGACGGACACAGGGCGACAGAAGTGCTCGACGCCGTGCTGCAGCTGTTTCCGCTTGATACATTTGTAGAACATCCGGTGATTATCATGGATAAGCCGGCAGAACAATCGGATCTTCCAACCCCGGTGTGGGGTGAATTTTCACGGATTGTCGGGAAATATGACAGCAGAGGAGATTCTGCAGTTTCCTATACGGACCGTTTCACATTCTATGATCTTGCAAAAAAGTCATACGCTGTAGTGTCGACGACGGAGCATGCATATTATGCCTGCATTATTTTACAGAAAGGATGCCTGTGAGGATGAAAAAGATACTGAATAAGCCGGAAGAATATACGGATGATATGCTTAAGGGAATCTATGCAGCACATAGGGGTGAGGTGAAATACACTGCTGGAGATCTTCGATGCTATTGCACTGCGAAGAAAACCCCTGGAAAGGTTGCCATCATAACGGGCGGAGGAACAGGACATCTTCCTTTGTTTCTGGGATATGTGGGAGAAGGACTGCTGGATGGATGCGGTGTCGGAAGCGTATTTCAGTCTCCGTCACCGGAGCAGATTTTTGAAATTACGAAAGAGGTTGAAAGCGGCGCCGGAGTGCTTTACCTGTATGGAAATTACACAGGGGATATCATGGCGTTTGATATGGCCTCGGATATGTGTGAGATGGAGGATATTAAGACAGCTTCCATTGTTGGAGCAGATGACGTTTGTTCCGGTGATCCGTCTGTCCGTCGCGGCGTCGCGGGGATTTTCTTTATGTATAAAGCGGCAGGAGCAAAGGCGGCGCAGATGGGGAATCTTGATGAGGTGCTGAAAGCGGCTGAAAAAGCAAAGGAAGCGACGCGGACCGTCGGCTTTGCGCTTACGCCTTGTGTGATTCCTGAACTTGGTCATTCCAATTTTACTCTTGGGGAAAATGAAATGGCAATGGGGATGGGGATTCACGGTGAACCGGGAATCTGGAACGGTCCGATCAAGAGCAGCAAAGAACTCGCAGAGGAATCTTTGGAAACCATTTTCAAGGATATGAAGGTAGAAGAAGGCGAGGAAGTAAGTATTCTGATTAATGGGCTTGGAGCTACATCACAGGAAGAATTATATATTCTTTGCGGTGATGTTCTGGATCTTCTGAATCAGAAAAAAGTCAGAGTATATAGAAGCTTTGTAGGAGAATACGCCACGTCGATGGAGATGGCCGGCGCTTCTATTTCAATCTGTAGGGTGGATGATGAAATGAAGGAGTATCTTGATTATCCGGTGCATACACCATTTATTACAATTGTATAAGGATGCATGGAAGAGGGAAAAATAAGTGAAAAGCATAAGAAGAGAGGATCTTCCGGATTTTTTCAGAAAGATCGCAGATATGTTTGAAAAACATGCAGATGAATTATGCGAGATGGACGCAAAGCTTGGAGATGGTGATCTTGGCCTTACCATGAAGAAGGGATTCGGCGCACTACCGGAGGTGGTGACGGAATTGGAGGAACCAGACATAGGAAAAGCAATTATGAAGTGCGGAATGAAAATGTCGTCTCTGATTCCTTCTACGATGGGCTTTCTCATGGGATCCGGACTGATGGGAGGTGGAAAAGCTGTAGCTGGTAAAGCTGAGATTTCCGGGGCAGGTATGGCAGCGTTTTTACGTGGGTATGCGGACGGAATAAAAAAAAGAGGAAAGTGCGAGCCAGGGGACAGGACCATCCTTGATGCCGTTGATGCGGCTGCAGGAGCGGCGGAAGAATTACTTCGTTCCAATCCGGATGCGTCGCTTGTAGCTATAGTGGATGCTGCGGCGAAAGGAGCTGAATCAGGGGCAGAAGCAACAAAGAATATGATCCCGAAATACGGAAAAGCTGCTGTGCATAAGGATGCGGCAAAAGGAATCTGTGACCAGGGCGCGGTTGCTGGAAAATATCTCGTAGAGTCGATTGCTGATTTTTGCAGAGAATAAATAAAACGTGATATACAACAGGAGGCTGCTGCGGCAGCCTCCTGTCGGTATTTACGCGAACAGTGAGCCACAGCCGAATGCGAAGTATTCGTGTGCGGCGAGCGTCGCGATAGCGAGATAAAACTCGCGCAGCGTGTTTTATCTCGTTTAGAGAAATTCATGATAATGGTGCCCGGCATGCTCACGGGTCATTTCTGAAGACTGATCCCCATTATTGCGAGACTCAGGACCAGAATTCCGGACATCAGATACGGAAGAACCGCCTCGTATACGGACCGCATATCGCCGCCGTTGATGTAGCAGACAAAATAGAAAATGCCGATTGTTGCGAGTGCGATTGCCATAATCACGATGGCAAGCTTCCTTTGAAGCGACAGATGGTGATTTGCGGAAGCTGTATTATTTTCGGCCTGAAGCTGATTTGTTTTCATCGTTTTCATTTCGTATCCCTCCATTCAAAGGTTCCGGAATCTGCTTGTCCGGAATACAAATTGTTTCTTGTAATTGTATTTTAACGCAGATGTCTGACGAATTCCACTATCTCCCTTTAAATTTAGATGATTTTATTTTAAGTCTGGATAATGCGTGCGTTATCGGTTCGTAATTTTAGGACCGCGCAGAGTCCTGTCAGTGTTTTCGTAAGAAGCATGGAATTGATGGAGCTGTTGTGAGCTCACCGCTGATAGATGATGCTTATGAAAAACAAATGCAGATTTAGGATAGTGTCTGAATATGCTATATTGAATATATGAATGAAAGGATTGAACAACGCAGTCAGCAGGCATTGGTTCGCTGTCCGGAGAGTATCTGCACCGGCAGGTGTGTCAGACTGCCGTGCAATTTCTCTATTGCCGGGTCAGCGGAAGAAAAAGATGGGCCATCGTAAGAGGGCATGTGATCATTCAGGAGGATAGTAATTTATGAAGATGATCAATTTCGGTTCACTTAATGTAGATTACGTGTACAAGGTGCCGCACGTTATTGTCAGGGGAGAGACACTTTCTGCGACAGACAGGAATATTTTTCCGGGTGGAAAGGGACTGAATCAGTCCGTGGCACTCAGTCGCGCGGGACTTGAGGTTTACCATGCGGGATGCATCGGAAAGGGAGGGGAAATTCTTCTTCAGGTTTTAAGGGATGCAGGTGTGAATACGGATTTTGTCCGATACCTGGATGACATACCGGTCGGACATACGATCATACAGAATACGGATGATGGAGACAACTGCATCATTCTGTTCGGCGGTGCGAATCAGGCGGTGACAGAAGAACAGGTGGATCAGACCCTGCGTCATTTTGAAAAGGGGGACTGGATCGTTCTTCAGAATGAAATCAACAATTTGAAGTATATTATTGAGAAAGCGCATGAAACGGGGATGACAATCGTGTTGAATCCCTCTCCGATGAATGAAAAAATCAATGACCTCCCTCTCGAATATGTGGACTATTTCTTTGTGAATGAAATCGAGGCAGGACAGATCACCGGTTATCCTTCTGATGATCCGGAAAAGCTGATGGAGGGCCTTGAAAGTATCTTCCCAAAAGCACATACGATACTGACGCTGGGATCTGCCGGTTCGGTATATATTTATCAAGGTGAAATCATCCGAAAGAGCATTTACAAAGTGAAAGCAGTGGACACAACAGCTGCGGGAGATACGTTCACCGGTTATTTCCTTGCATCCGTCATTGGCGGAAGAACACCTGAGGAAGCGCTGGATCTGGCAGCGAGGGCATCCGCGGTCACGGTGTCAAGACCGGGAGCGGCACCTTCCATTCCTGTCATGGATGAGGTGGTGAACTTCCGATTCTGAGGCTGCTGAGCAGGAATGACATATTGCTGACAGACAGATTGTTGCCGATGTATTGATCCGGAATGAGCGCCGGAAAGAGCGCCGGAAAGAGCGCCGGAGCAGATGTGTGCAGCGTTAAGGTGGCAAGTGCTGAGCATACGGGCGTGCAGCGGTCAAACAGCAGATACAGAGCATCCGGGTGTCTGGTAGTCGGGAGAATCGATATGAACAATCTATCTTGCGCCGGTGTTGGAGCAAAGTTATAATAAAACAAATTTATTTACCTGGAGAATATATCGACAGAATATTTTACAACCTCAGGAGGAATATATCATGGATTATAAGATTGATGGTCATACGACGCTGCTTGCTCTGATCGGCTCTCCGGTCGGCCATTCCGGTTCACCTGCCATGTACAACTACAGTTTTCAAAGACTTGGACTGAACTATGTCTATACAGCCTTTGACGTGAAGGAGGAGGATGTGCCGCAGGCGATCGATGCCATGCGGCTCTTCCACATGCGCGGCATGAACGTAACCATGCCGGACAAGATTGCGGCGGCAAAGTGCATGGATGAGCTTTCGCCGGCTGCCCGTATTATCGGAGCAGTGAACACAATTGTCAACGAGGACGGAAAACTGATCGGTCATATGACCGATGGCGTCGGATTCGTTGATAATCTCCGGGATCATGGCGTTGAGGTAAAGGGAAAAAAGGTGACCATAGCCGGAGGAGGCGGAGCTGCTACCGCGATCCAGGTGCAGCTGGCACTCGATGGCGCGAAGAAGATTTCTATATTTAACATCAAGGATAACTTCTTCCAGAGAACGGTGGATATGGCCGCCAGAATCAGGGCGGAGGTTCCGACCTGTGAAATCAACGTCTATGATCTTGCGGACGTGGCGAAGATGACACAAGAGATTCAGGACAGCGATATCATGGTTAACGCGACGATTGTCGGGATGAAGCCGCTCGATGACCAGAGTGTCGTCAAGGATCTTTCTGCCTTCCATGAAGGGCTTGTAGTTGCCGACACCGTTTATAATCCGGAGGAGACAAAACTCCTGCGGGAGGCGAGAGAACACGGTCTTCAGACCATAAACGGGAAGGGCATGCTGCTCTGGCAGGGCGTGGCGGCATTCAAGCTGTATACGGGAGAAGATATGCCGGTAGAGGAAGTGAAGGAACGGTATTTTTCTGACTAAGGTCCCCGAGATATTGAAGAGGACCGCGCGCGAACTACATGACCGCGCACGAACACGTAAGTGCGTATGAATCACATGACCGCGCACGAACCCATAAGTGCGCATGAATCACATGACCACGCACGAACACGTAACTGCGCAGGAATCACACGAATAAGACAGATAGAGGACTCGGATATGAAACAATTATTTGATTACAACATTTTCCTGATCGGTTTTATGGGCGCCGGGAAGTCAACCGTCGCGAAATATCTTCATCAGGCCTACGGGATGAAGGTGATCGAGATTGACCGTATGATTGCGGAACAGGAGGGCATGAGCATCCCGGAAATCTTTCAGACGCATGGAGAAGAGTATTTCCGGAAGCTTGAGACCTCTCTGCTGGTCGGGATGAAGAATCAGAGCAATACAGTTGTGTCCTGTGGAGGAGGCGTTCCGATGCGGGAGGAAAATGTATCTGCCATGAAGAAAAACGGGAGGGTTGTGCTTCTTGATGCGAAACCGGAGACAATCCTCGAGCGTGTGAAGGACAGCCATGACCGTCCGCTGCTTGAGAACCATAAAGATGTAGAATACATCGCTGAGCTGATGGAGAAGCGCCGGCCGAAGTATGAGGCGGCGGCGGATATCCGCATCGCGACGGACGGACGGAGCGCATCCGAGATCTGCGAGGCTATGATTCGCCAATTGGAGAAAGAGGTCAGGTGAGAGTCAGGTATCCACAACCTGAAGGCAGTGGGCTTCCGCCTGCGGCAAAGGAAAGGATTTCATTTATGAAGGACAATCAGATCTGGAAAATATACGGAACAGCGTATAAGGAGATGACGGTCCGGCTTCTGAAAAGTACGGATCTCGCGGGACGGATCCGTGACCGGAAACGCAGGATCTGCATCAAGCCGAACCTGGTATGCCCCTCTCCCGCGGATTTCGGAGCGACAACGCATCCGGAAATCGTGGCGGGAATCATCGAGTACCTGCAGGAAAACGGATTTGAAAACCTGATGATTGCGGAGGGATCCTGGGTGGGTGACCGCACTTCAGAGGCATATGAATACTGCGGTTACCGATCGCTATCGGAGGTGTATGGTGTGCCCTTTATTGATACGCAGAAACTGAAATCACATGTCATTGACTGCTGCGGTATGCAGCTCCATGTCACGGATGTCGTGGATGCGTATGATTTTCTGATCAATGTTCCGGTCCTGAAGGGGCATTGTCAGACGAAGATGACGTGTGCGCTGAAGAATCTGAAAGGCCTTCTCCCGAATTCGGAGAAGCGGCGCTTTCATAAAATGGGACTTCATGACCCGATCGCTCATCTGTCCGGAGGCATTCACCAGGATTTTATTGTGATTGATCATATCTGCGGCGACCCTGATTTTGAGGAGGGTGGGAATCCGCTTGTGAAGAACTGCATCATGGCATCCGCGGATCCTGTGCTGACCGATTGCTATGCCTGCTATCTGCTCGGCTTGCGTCCGGAGGAGGTCCCCTATGTGATCGAAGCCGGACGGCTGGGAATCGGCAGCACGGATCTTGCCCATGCGCAGATCGTGACAATCCAGGGTGCAGACGGCGCCTTCAGGATCAGTCGGCCGGAAGAAGACGGAGAGGAAGAGGCAAGAACGGAGCAGAACCGGGTTCTTGAGGTCGCCTATGCTGTGGATGAGGTGGATTCCTGCAGCGCCTGCTATGGGAGCCTGGTGCCGGCGCTGATTCGTCTGAAGGAGGAAGGTCTACTGGATCAGTTGAAGGATAAGATTGCCATAGGTCAGGGTCAGCAGGGAAAAAAAGGAAAACTTGGAATCGGAAAGTGCACCAGGGGCTTCGATTATTGTGTAATGGGATGCCCTCCCGATGAGGAAAAAATCTACCGGGAACTGAAACAATATATCGAATGTCAATGATGCGTTTCCATACAATAAAAAACGCCAACGGCGCGTTGCAATACAATAAAACGGCAATGGTGCGTTAAAAAACAATAAAAGTACTTTAAGGTTCTATGATAAAAGGTATTTTTTTCAGCGCTTCACTGTGGTAAAATGATGCAAGGTTAATACACGGGTGAGGCTGTGCTTCTGCCAGCTCCGTAAAATGAGGAGGAACATTGTATGGCTTTTTTGAATTTTCTGAAGAGGGCTGCGAAGAAGTATAACGATACCAGCCTGATTCTGCGGATTTTGTGCGGAATCATCATTGGTATTGCTCTCGCTTTTCTGCTTCCCGGCTGGAACTGGCTTGAGATTCTGGGAAATCTCTTCGTCGGCGCACTGAAAGCGATAGCCCCGGTTCTGGTTTTTGTTCTGGTCAGCGGAGCTCTTGCGCAGGGATCCGGCAAGCTGGACAAAAGGTTCGGCAACGTACTGTTTCTGTATATGCTGACAACCTTCCTGGCTGCCTTTGTGGCAGTAGCCGCCAGTTTCGCCTTTCCGCAGACTCTGGTACTGACCGGTGTGGAAGCGGCACAGGCTGATACCGTTCCGCAGGGAATTGGAGAGGTCATGAAAAACCTGCTGATGAATGTCGTATCGAATCCGGTCGACGCACTGGTAAATGCGAATTATATCGGCGTTCTGTTCTGGGCTGCTCTGTTTGGAGCTGCGATGAAGCAATTTGCTTCTGATACCTCCAAAAAATTCATGTCAAATGTATCCGAGGCAGTGTCGCAGGTGGTGCGCTGGATCATCAACTTCGCTCCGTTCGGAATTATGGGTCTGGTGTTCACCACGGTGCATGAGAACGGCCTTTCCATCTTCACGACGTACGGAAAACTGCTGCTGTTGCTTGTAGGATGTATGGCATTCGAATCTCTGCTTGTCAATGGAATTGTTGCCTGGATTCATCTGCACAGAAATCCGTATCCGCTGATCTGGAAGTGTATCAGGGAGAGTGGCATTACTGCGTTCTTCACCAGGAGCTCCGCGGCAAATATTCCGATCAATATGTCGCTTTGCAAACGTCTCGGTCTGGATGAGGATATGTATTCGGTGTCCATACCGCTTGGGGCGACCATCAATATGGACGGTGCGGCGATCACCATATCTGTGATGACACTTGCCTGCGCACATACGATGGGGATAGCTGTTGACATACCGACCGCTTTGATTCTCAGTGTACTCTCCACCTTTGCGGCCTGCGGTGCCTCCGGCGTAGCCGGCGGGTCTCTGCTGCTGATACCGATGGCCTGCTCACTGTTTGGAATTTCCAATGATATTGCCATGCAGGTGGTTGCTGTAGGATTCATCATCGGAGTCGTACAGGATTCGGTTGAGACAATGCTGAATTCGTCCGGAGATGTTGTGTTTGCCGCCATTGCGGAATACAGAGTGTGGCTAAAAGAGGGCAGAAGACTTCCGGGATTCATGTACACAGAGAAGGAACGGAAGAAAATGGGAATCTCCAGGGATTTCCAGGGCGACACCAAGGAAGCCATGAGGGAGCAGACGATCTCGGAAAATGCCGAGGGAGAATATAAATAACAGACAAGTCTGAGGGGGATGAAAATGGACAAGAAACCTTCAAAAACCAGGAAAATGATCTGGTGTATGATTATTGCGGCAATGATTGTTCTGCTGGTTGTCGCCGCAGTTACGACAACCGCGGATTCCGTAAAGGAGACGGCGTGGGCTCTGCTCCCGCCGGTCATCGCGATTGTTCTGGCACTGATCACAAAGGAAGTGTACAGCTCCCTGTTTTTCGGAATCCTTGCGGGCGGCCTGCTCTTTTCCGGGTTCTCTTTTCAGGGCACACTGAATCATGTGTTTCAGGACGGAATCATTACCGTTCTCGCTGATTCCTACAACGTCGGAATCCTGGTATTCCTTGTGATGCTTGGTATCCTTGTGGCGCTCATGAACCGCGCCGGAGGATCGGCAGCCTTCGGAGAATGGGCGGGAAAACACATCCGGACGAGAGTAGGAGCACAGCTGGCTACGATTCTCCTGGGTTGTCTGATCTTTATTGATGACTACTTCAACTGTCTGACGGTGGGATCGGTTATGAGGCCGGTCACAGATAAGCATCACGTATCCAGAGCGAAGCTGGCCTATCTGATCGATGCGACTGCCGCTCCGGTCTGCATCATCGCTCCGATTTCATCCTGGGCAGCAGCGGTTTCCGGCTTCGTGGAGGGAAAGAACGGCATTTCTCTGTTTGTACAGACGATTCCGTACAATTTTTATGCGCTGCTGACGATTGCCATGATGATTACGCTTACCGTAACTAAAACGGACTATGGTCTGATGGCCATACACGAGAAGAATGCGATTGAGAACAATGATCTGTACACAACGCCGGATCGTCCGTACGCGGATTCGGAAAGTCAGAAGATCAGCTCTCGCGGAACCGTGTTTGACCTGATCATCCCGGTTGTCGCACTGGTGATCTGCTGTGTTATCGGCATGATCTACACCGGCGGTTTTTTCAGCGGCAAGAATTTTATTGATGCCTTTGCGGGCAGTGACGCATCGGTAGGCCTGGTGCTCGGCTCCTTTGTCGGACTGGTGATTACACTGATTCTCTATCTTGTAAGAAGAGTCCTGTCCTTTAAGGAGTGCATGGATTGCATACCGGAGGGCTTCAAGGCGATGATCTCTCCGATCCTGATTCTTACCTTTGCATGGAGTCTGAAGGCGATGACAGACAGCCTTGGCGCGAAGGAATTTGTCGCTGCCATCGTGAAGAATTCCGCGGAAGGCTTCATGAACTGGCTGCCGTGTATCATTTTCCTGATTGCGGTGTTCCTGTCCTTTGCAACCGGAACCTCCTGGGGAACCTTTGGTATTCTGATTCCGATTGTGGTAAATGTATTTGAGGGATCGGATTACAGAATGATGATCATTGCGATGTCCGCCTGCATGGCAGGAGCTGTGTGCGGCGATCATTGCTCGCCGATTTCGGACACGACGATCATGTCCTCGGCAGGAGCGCAGTCAAACCATCTGAATCATGTGATGACACAGCTGCCATATGCTATGACATGCGCGGCGATTTCATTTGTGACATATATTATTGCCGGATTTACAAAATCGGCATGGATCTCGCTTCCGTGTGGAATTGTAATTCTGATTGCTGTGATCCTTTTTCTGAAACAGCAGGAGAAGAAGAGGGGATTTGTAGAAAGGTGACCGAAGGGTACATAACTCTGTGAATAGCAGAAAGTTAGGGGCTGCCGCACGAAGTGATCCGTGCGGCAGCCCCTTTAACATAGGTGTAGCCTGATGGGCCCGTGCAGATACTTTTCCTGCGAAACGGTGAGCCGGCAGATGATTTTTTGACATAGCAAATGTCCGCGTAAAGGTATATTGCACCTTAGTCAGAGCATACGAAATCAGGCAGATATGCGTTATTTTCTGCTCATTTCGTGAAAAAGCTTCTGCTTCATCTCGTACAGGCTGTCCGAGAGGTCTACATAGACCTCCTGCGGATTCGTGAGCCGCTTTGTCTCGTCCCAGAGCGTGTTTTTCTCATCTGTACAGATCTTTTGTATCTCCATTGTGGAGGGAGAAACGTAGCTGCAAAGCCCGTTTCGGAAGATCGGAATCAGCAGTTCGCGGATCCGGTAGGTTCCGCCTTTGAGCGTTGTCTTCTTCCACGTTGCGTTCGGGTCGAAGATCGTGATGTCCTTTTCGGGATCAAACTTCTCATCGGCGAGGGCGATGAGATCCGCGCGGATTTTTCCGGTTTGCTTGTCATAGAACCGGAAGATGGTCTTGTTGCCCGGATTCGTGATCTTCTCGACATTCTCGGAGAGCTTGATCTTTGGTACAAAATCTTTGTCATTTCTGTTCTTGATGGCAGCCATTTTGTATACGCCGCCGAAAGCAGACCAGCCGTTGGAAGTGATGAGGTTGGTGCCGACACCCCAGGAATTGATCCGGGCACCCTGCTGCTTAAGAGACGTGATCAGATATTCATCAAGGTCGCTGGACGCGGAGATAATCGCGTCTCCGAAGCCGGCCTTGTCAAGCATTTCATATGCCTTCTTGGAGAGGTATGCGAGGTCTCCGGAATCGATCCGGATGCCGTATCCCTTCATCGGAATACCTGCGTCGCGCATCTCCCGGAATACCTGGATTGCGTTTGGTACGCCGGATTTCAGTACGTCATAGGTATCAACCAGAAGGATGCAGGCAGAAGGATACAGTCTGGCATAAGTACGGAAAGCGGTCAGCTCATCCGGGAAACTCATAATCCAGCTGTGGGCATGCGTTCCCTTCACCGGCACGTCGAAGAGTTCACCGGTCAGGACATTTGAGGTGCCGATACATCCGCCGATCACAGCGGCGCGGGCGCCCCAGATGCCGGCGTCCGGACCCTGGGCGCGTCTGAGACCAAATTCCATGATTCCGTCGCCCTTTGCGGCGTCAACGACCCGGGACGCCTTTGTGGCGATCAGAGACTGATGGTTGATAATGTTCAGAAGTGCAGGTTCAATAAACTGGGCCTCCATCAATGGCGCAACGACCTTGACGAGCGGCTCTCGCGGGAAGACAACCGTTCCCTCCGGAATTGCGTAGATATCCCCGGTAAAATGGAAGCCTCTCAGATACTCCAGAAAATCGTCATCGAACAGACCGAGACCTCTCAGGTATTCGATATCCTCCGGAGAAAAATGAAGATTGCGTATGTAGTCGATTACCTGCTCCAGGCCGCAGGCTATGGCATAGCCTCCGTTGCATGGATTGTTGCGGTAAAAAGCATCAAAGACGACGATCTGATCGGTTGGATTCTTGAAATAACCTTGCATCATGGTCAGTTCATAGAGATCAGTCATCATCGTCAAATTTCGATTATCTGCCATTATTCAAACCTCCGCTTATTCTGTTGATGTAATGACCAGAATCTGACGAAGTCCGGTTTTATATATATATCTAAAAACAAAGATGTTCTGTCAGATGTAAGTTGCAAAAAGTATAACACTCCGGAAAGCAAAATACAACCGGCGAAAGCGGCGCCAGTGCTGAATTCCGGTTATGCTGCGGCGCGCATTCTGGCATAAAAATTGCACATCACAGCCGGCACGGGCCACATGCGCTTCCGGAGCGCGGCAACCGGGTGTTCCACAGGAAAAGACAGAATTATAATGACAGATTGACACGGTATGCTCTGACAGAGTAGAATCGAAGCACCGCTAACATGCATATGCGCGGGCAGAGGGGGCAGGATGATGGAATTTCTGATCCGGAAATTTGTAAAGAATTATCAGAACACAGATGACACCAGGGTGCGTACGGCTTACGGGACCCTCGCGGGTATTACGGGAATTATCTGCAATTTTTTTCTGTTTGCGGTAAAGCTGAGCGTCGGACTCTTCATGATGTCGATGGCGGTTATCGCAGACGCTTTCAATAACCTGTCGGATGCGGTTTCCTCCGTGATCAGTCTTGTCGCGATGCGGATGGCGGGAAAACCCTCCGACAAGGATCACCCGTTCGGACACGGAAGAATGGAGTACATCGCCGCACTGCTCATATCAATTTTGATTGTAGCGGTTGGTATGGAATTTCTGAAAAGCTCCGTTGAAAAAATCAAGAATCCTGAGGCACTGAACTTTTCCGCAGCGGCAATTGTATTCCTTGTGATATCTGTGGCTGTGAAGCTGTGGATGTACTTTTTTAACCGTAAAATCGGCCGGAGAATCGGATCGGAGGTAATGAACGCGACGGCGATGGATTCTCTGTTCGACGCGATCACCACGACACTGACATTGGTGTCCATCGGCGTGTATTTTCTCTTCGATATCAACATCGACGGTATTGCGGGACTCATTGTATCCTTTGTAGTCATCTACGCGGGCGTCGGGATCGTACGGGATACTGTGAAACCTCTTCTCGGAGAAGCCATGGATCCGGAGCTCGCAGATAAGATCGGGAAAATAGTCGAAAGTGTGGACGGAGTGGCGGGCGCGCACGATCTGATCATACACAGCTACGGACCAAACCGCTATATTGCGACCATACATGTGGAAGTGTCTGTGAAGCACACCCTGGAGGAGGGACACAATATCGCGGACCAGGCCGAGAAGAAGGTGCTGGATCAGCTCGGGGTTGTGCTCGTCGTCCATGTCGACCCGGTGGAACTCAGTGACAGTAGAGTGTTGAAGATCCGGAATGAGGTGACCCGGGTTCTGAACATCCTGGATGAAGAGCTCAAATTTCACGATTTCAGGGTGAATTTTGAGGGCGAAAAAGCCATGATTTCCTTTGATCTGGTTGTACCTTACTCGTATTCCCAGGAACAGGAGCACAAGGTTGCAAGACAGGTCGTCAGTCTCATGAAGGAGATCAATCCGGATTATGAATGCACGATTGTGATTGACAGAGGCATTCTGGAAGAGGTCGCACAGCCGTGACTTGAGAGAACATGGCGATCCGGGCACTGTCATCGGTGCTGTTGCTGATGGAAAATAATTACCAAAATCGGTTGTAAATGATTGCCGGGGTTTGTCTCAAGGCTGCTTTCGTGAACAGTCGGGATATGGTTGAAAAAACCGTCGAAAAAAACAGGAAATTTTTAAAAAAGTCCTTGCCTTTGCCTTTAGAATATGTTAATATTTCATGCGTGCCGTAAAGCACGCATAACATAAGGCCCGGTGGTCAAGAGGTTAAGACATCGCCCTTTCACGGCGGTAACACGAGTTCAATTCTCGTCCGGGTCACTTCTTATGAATCGGGTAAGACTTATGCCGATGTGGCTCAATTGGCAGAGCAGCTGATTTGTAATCAGCAGGTTATCGGTTCGAGTCCGATCATCGGCTCTATGGACCTTTAGCTCAGTTGGTTAGAGCAGTCGGCTCATAACCGATCGGTCCCGGGTTCGAGTCCCTGAAGGTCCATTTTAAACACAGCCTTGTGTTCACTGCTTACCTGATTATAAGAAAATAGTTTGTGGCCCGGTGGCTCAGCTGGTTAGAGCGCCGCCCTGTCACGGCGGAGGTCGTCGGTTCGATCCCGATCCGGGTCGCTTCATTCTGAACTGCTTCACGGCAGATTCGGAGTTCATATGTGTATGGGATCTTAGCTCAGCTGGGAGAGCATCTGCCTTACAAGCAGAGGGTCACAGGTTCGAGCCCTGTAGGTCCCATATTTTTTTGTACGCACGGGCTTCGGCCTGTGCTTTTTTTACGTGAACAGTGAGCCGCAGCTGAATGCGAAGTATTCGTGTGCGGCGAGCGTCGCGATAGCGAGATAAAACTCGCGCAGCGTGTTTTATCTCGTTGTCTATAAGTCCAACCGCAATGCTCGTGTATCAGTCGAACCGCAATGTTCGTGTATCAGTCCAGCCGCAATGTCCCTGGTCCGCAGGGAGCTGGTTCACAAGAGGGCAAGAACATTCGCAGCACGGAAGCTGCGAAGGGTAACAGGACTGTAAAATCCTTGCTGAACGTAGTTTGGTGAACAGCAACAAGTGACGCAGGGACTTAGATAGTATGTGGCGCTTTCGTCTTGTGCGCGGACGGTCAGAAATGATATGATAGCGATATCGATAAGATCTTCAGGCAGAAAGCCGCTTCCCGGGTATGTTTTCAGAACGGCGGAGCGGGCATGGGTATTTAGTGGGATGAGCGGAAAGAAGAAAAGATCATGGATAAACGAATACGAGACAGCGTTCGGTGAGAAAATTTCAGCACCTGGGAAGCCGGACGAACATCACGGTGAACAGAAAGAACGGGGCCGGAGTGCGATGGGACGGCTCGGGGACCTTGCGGAAAATGTTATCGGCGCGGAGATCGAGAAGCGGTTTGAATCTCCGGTGCTCGAAGGGGAACCGGAGACGGATGTCTGGTACCGGATCCCGATACCCCGTGGAAAATCCGGAGATGGCTCCGAGTACCATATCTATATCAAGAAGGGCAGGGTCAACTGTACCTGCGTCTTTCTGTCGGGCGGAGGAGTCGCGTGGAATGAATATACTGCGGCGCGTCCCGTTACGGGCGGGAAAGTGGCAGCCGGGCTTCCAAATTACTACTGGAACAATCTGCGGCCATTCACACAGATCATGAACATCAATACGGGAATCACGGAAATCGGTAACCAGCACAATCCCTTCAACGACTGGAATTTCATTGTCATCACATACGCGACCGGCGATTTTCACGTCGGGAAAAACGATTTTCATTATATCGCAGAGGACGGAACAGAGCAGATCCTCCATTTCCATGGATACGAGAACTTCACGGAAGGCATGAAAGCGGGGACCGCTTTTTTTCCAAGGCCGGACAAGCTTCTGATTGCAGGGGACAGCGCAGGCGCCTTTGCGGTTCCCGCCGTCACAACACCGATCCTCGAGGATTTTTACCCGGAATGCAAAGATGTGACAGTATTTTCGGACAGCGGCCAGCTGAATTATAAAAAATGGAGGCAGACAGCAAAGGAGGTTTGGAAGACGGATCCGGTGTACTGGGAGCCGCTTGGCTCCGGCAATATCACGGTGGACTGGTACCGGCAGCTGTATCGGATCTGGGGCGACCGGATCCGTTACCTGTATGCCGGGTCGCCGAGAGATTATCTGCTCAGCTCCTACCTGAATGACGTGCTGACTCATCAGTACGGAACCAATGCGGAAGTACAGGAGGAGTATTACCGCGAGATGCAGCGGATGATCCGCTCGCTTAAGGAGATTACACCGAAATTCGGGATGTTTATATACAATTTCCGGAATCTGAGATGGTTCCTCGGGGGTACCGTTCACACTACGGTCCGGCACAAGAGGTTCTATTTTCTGACGAAATCGGGGAAGACCATGGCAAAATGGCTCGGGGACGCGGTGAACGGTATGGTTTACGACTGCAATATGGATCTGATGAGCGGCGAAGATACAGGGTCAGACTTTATGGAGGAACTGTGAGGGGCGGATGAACCCGAAGGACAAGATTGGATGAACCCGACGTACAGAAGCTGTTTCAAGTGGAACAGAAGAGTACGCAGCCAGTGACAGGTTTTTTTCAGAACCCGGGACATTCGAGTGATCTCAGAGGAAACAGGAAGGAAATGTAATGGCAGACATGATTCAGAAGTTCGGCAATCTTGTGGACGCACAGATTCCCGATCATCCCAATGCGGCAAGGAGGCTGCTCCTTGCCGCATATTATGCGAAAAGAGTTCAACTGAAGAAGTTTCCGCCGAAAGAACTCAGCCCGGCAAGAAACGACATGGCGGTTACATCGATGAATGCGGTGATTCATCCTCTGGTACATCCGGAAAAAACAGGGCTGGTCAGTATTTTTACCCCCTGCGAACTTCTGCAGACCTACGGAATCTATCCTATGGTTGCAGAGGCGATGTCCTGTTATATTACAGGCGCGGACGCGGAACGAGGATTTATTGACTATGCAGGTGAGGAGGGCGTGCCGGAGACATTCTGCTCCTATCACAAGATTCTGCTGGGAGGTATTCTGTCGGAGGTAATCCGAAGGCCGCGGTTCATCGTCAACACCTCTCTCGCCTGCGATGCCAACAATCTGACATTCCGCATGGCAGCGGAGCATTACCATGTGCCGCATTTCTACATTGATGTGCCATATGAGTGCTCGGAGGAGTCTGTCCGGTACACGGCGGACCAGCTGCGTGAATTCGCGAAGTTTCTCGAGGAGGATCAGAAGAAGCCTCTTGACATGGAAGAACTGAAACGAAGAGTCGCGGCAGGAGGAAGGACCATGAAGAAGCTTGCCGCCTGTCAGACGCTGAAACATGACCGCTATCTGTCGAATGACATCACGGATGAGCTGTATGAGGTATTCGGAAATCATGTTCTGCTCGGGATGCCGGAGGTCGAGCGGTTTGCGGATTCGCTTCTTCGGGATCTGAAGAAGGCGGAGCCGTCAAGGGGAATCCGCATTCTGTGGATGCATACCATTCCCTTTTATCAGAAGCCGCTCCGCGAAATGCTGAATTTCAGCGACCGGTGTCAGGTCGTGGCATGTGATATGAACTACGACGAGTATTGCGAGGTGGATCCGGAGAAACCGTTTGAAAGTATGGCGAAACGGCTGGTTTATGATTCGTTTAACGGACCATCGGACCGGAGAATCCGAAGAAGTCTCGGTATGTGCCGGAAGCTGGACGCGGACGGCGTCGTGTATTTCTGTCACTGGGGCTGCAAGCAGACGCAGGCAGCAGCGCAGAATGCCAGGGCAATTCTGGAGGAAAACGGGTATCCGACCCTGATTCTGGACGGTGACGGATGCGATTCCGGTAATTCGAGCAACGGACAGATTGCGACGCGGATGCAGGCATTTATAGAGATGCTGGAAGCCAGAAAAGCTGGAAGGACAGATGGAAGATAGGGCAGAAATTCGGATGACAGGACAGTCGGATGAAAGATAAGGCAGAAATTCAGATAACAGGACGGTCAGATGATATATTACATGTGTAAATACACCCCGCTTGAGATTTTCGCGGGGTTTGGCGAGCAGACGCAGAGACTTGCCCCGATGGGGGATTCTTTTGAAGCTGCCGAGAGCCTCGGCCACCCGAATATGTGCGGCTACGGAAAAGGAATCCTGGAGGCCGCTCAGAATCCGGAGGTTCAGGAGCTTGTGCTGGTCAGCTGCTGCGACGTGGTGAAGAGAATCTATGACATTTTAAAGCGGCAGGGAAAACAGAGGTTTTTATATCTTCTCGATCTTCCGCACAAGACCGGTGCGGCGGAAGAAAGATATATGGAAGGGCAGATCCGCGGCCTGATATCCGCATACGCGGCGTACAGCGGAAGGCAATTTGACGCAGCGGCAGTGCTTTCGCAGTGGCCCTCTGCTGCCGGATGCGGCATGTGCGGGACGGTAAAGACAGAGTCTCAGAGAAAGAACAGTCAGGAGCATGTCGAATCTGAACAGGCATACATCAGCCTGCAGGGAGCGCACAGCCGGGAGGAGTTCCCCGAGATGATCCGAAGAGTAACGGGGATTTCCGTTCGTGACGACACCTGCACCGGAAACCGGAATGTAGAGCTTCCTGAGGAAATTTTCGCGGCCTGCCGAAGGGAAAAACAGAACGGGACAGAGTCGGAGACCGGCGTGGAGAATATCCTGATCCGCGCGTACGCACATGCGCTTCTCCATCAGATGCCCTGCATGAGGATGGCAGATGTGAAATCGCGAGGGGAACTCGGCAGAAATTCGCTTGGCATTGTGTATCACACCATGAAGTTCTGTGATTATTACGGCTTTGAATATGCCGCACTTAAGAAGAATTCGGAGAAACCGATCCTGAAGATCGAGACTGACGGAACCGGGCAGAACAGCGGACAGATTTCTACCAGGCTTGAAGCTTTTGCAGAGAGCCTTCATCTGAAGACAGAGAGGAAGAGTATGAGCGGTACGGGAAATTATACGGCGGGAGTGGACAGCGGCTCGTCCAGCACGGACGCCGTTATACTGGACCAGAACGGAAAGATCGCGGGGTGGGCGATTGTGAGCACCGGGGCAGGCGCTTCATCCGGAGCAAAGAAGGCACTGGACGAGGCTCTTCGGAAGGCGCATCTGAGCCGGGAGGATCTGCGCGGCATCGTCTCTACAGGATACGGAAGGGAGACTATCGGAATCGGTGACGCTTCCGTCACAGAAATCACCTGCCATGCCAGGGGCGCGCATTATCTGGATCCGGAGGTCCGCACGGTTATCGATATCGGCGGGCAGGATTCCAAGGTCATCCGGATCGACGAAAACGGAACGGTTCAAAGCTTTGTGATGAATGATAAATGTGCTGCGGGAACCGGGAGATTTCTGGAGATGATGGCAAAAACCATGGAGCTTTCCATGGAGGACATGAGCAGAATCGGATTGAAGTGGAAGAATGAAACACAGATTTCCAGTATGTGCACCGTGTTTGCCGAATCCGAGGTAGTATCGCTGATCGCCCGCAATACAGCAACCGCTGACATCATTCACGGGCTGAATGTCTCGGTGGCGAACCGGACCGCCGGCCTTGTAAAACGCGTGCACGGGGAAGGCGCGTACATGATGACGGGAGGCGTTGCGCGAAACCGGGGAATTGTAGAGGCTCTGAGCGGGCGGATCGATGAGAAAATCCGCGTATCGGAATATGCGCAGCTCTGCGGAGCCATTGGTGCCGCCCTGATTGCGGCAGAATAATTCTGCAACTATGGGAGAATATCAGATACACGCGCAGCTCTGGTGATCTGCGAGGTATTTTTTTTAAAGGTGGCAAAAAGGAACGAAACGTTTTACAATATTAACAGCAGGGATATAAGCTTAGAAGCAGCGAAGCAGCGAAGCGGCGAAGTGTTGAGGTGTTGAAGTGTCGAAGCGGCGAAGTGACGCGCGGCTTATACCGTTTGCGCCCATCCCGCGGAGCATGGCGGCTTACCATGCATTGCAATAGCGATGCAGCATAAAATGATTTAGAATTAATCGGAGGTGTTTATCCATGGATATGAGCAGGGGCTCGAAATTTAAGGACGGGATACGGATCGCGGCTGCCGCGTACCTGATCTATCTCGGTGTAAAGGTAATCAGTGATGTGATGAAGGGAGCGACCGAAGGCCGCCAGATCCTTTTTGTGATCTTCGGAATCGTGTTTATTGCTGTCGGAATCTGGATCGGACTTTGGTCGGTGAAAAGCCTGTTAAAGGAGGCGGGAAAATCAGACGGTGGATCCGGGACGGAGGAAAATGACCGCAATATAGAGAAGTCGGAATCTGTAACCGCGAAGAAAGATCCGGAGCGGATCGAAGCGGACGCAGCAATGCCGGAGCATGGTGAATCAGAGCGGGTGGAACAGAAAGACGCTGAATCAGAGCAGTCGGATAAAAATCGTACAGAATAAGGGCACGTGCGGAGCGACGGCGGGCATACTGAGGCCGGCGAGTATAAGAACAGATGTTTCGACAAATCATATGGGAGAGGAAGTCCGCGTCGGATGTGCTATGTAGTTTTCGCACAAGAAAATAATAAAATTTTTGTGAAAAAATAATGTGGCACAAGATATGGTAGACATAACGAAACGGCGTGCGTACATCTGGTGCGAAGGCACGGGAAAAGCTGTGTTTGTGCCTGTTTCAGCGGTTTTCCGTGTTTGCATTTAAAATAATTTTTGCGTATAATTGATTTATTTTGAAGGGTGAATTGCTTTTATAATATTTTAAAACAGAAGGTTGAAGTATTATGATAAATGCAATTCAGGAAAGTGCGATAGAGGAATATATTTCGTATCTGCACAATGAGAGAGAGACCTCCTATAATACAGAGATCTCTTACGAAAGAGACTTGAAGAAAGCGGCGGATTATTTCTCGGAAAACGAGATCTGTGATTTCTGTCTGGTAACGGAGGTGAATCTGCATTCGTACCTGCTCTATCTGGAGGAAAATCATAAATCAGCCGCCACCGTATCGCGAAGCATTGCTTCGCTTCGCTCCTTTTTTCAGTACCTGGTGCGCAGCCGGAGAATCCAGAAGGATCCGACGGAGAATCTGAAACCGCCGAAGGTGGAGAAGAAGGCGCCGGAGATACTGACTGTTGATGAGGTTGACCGGCTGCTTGCGCTTCCGGACCGCAGAACGGCGAAAGGAATGCGCGACAGGGCTATGCTTCAGCTTCTTTATACGACCGGGATGCGTGTGAGCGAGCTGGTTCACCTGAAGATGGGGGATGTGGACCTGGAATTCGGTTATCTCACATGCAGTGATCATGACAGAGAGAGAAGAATACCGCTGGAGCAGGGAACGAGGATTATTGTCGAGGAGTATCTGGATTCCGCCCGTATGGAGCTGCTGAAAGGAAAGGAAAGCGAGTACCTGTTCTGCAATTGCTCCGGCACGCCGATGAGCCGGCAGGGATTCTGGAAGGTTTTGAAGAGCTATGCGTCGGGGGCGGGAATTGAAAAGGATATCACACCGCATACGATGCGTCATTCCTTTGCGGCGCACCAGCTCCAGAAGGGAACGGACCTGAAAAGGGTCCAGCAGATGCTCGGACATGCCGATATTTCAACGACACAGATCTATTCCAGAATCATCGGCTAGAGTATGCCGGTTAATTTTCAAATCGATACGTGAAATTCTTGAAGGGGAACAGGGAGGAAGGAACTGCCGAGGCAGTTCCTTCCTCCCTGTTCCCTGTAAAAAACTTCCGGAGGCACAGGAGATTCTGTGTATCGGGAGCAGAAGAGCCCGTCCATCAGGCACAGGAGATTCTGCGTATCGGGGCGGGGCAGAAGCTTCCGCCCTCCGGGCATAAGACATCCCTCCGGACAGAACCAGGAATGCCGCTTTCTCACCGGGATTCCGTCATATCTGCGCGAGGCATATTCAGCATAAAGCTGCGACTTCGTAAATCAGTCTTTCGGTTTCGTCCCAGCCGAGGCAGGGATCGGTGATCGATTTTCCGTAGACGTGTTTATCTGTTCCGATTGGCTGACATCCGGGTTCGAGATAGCTTTCGATCATCAGGCCCTTCACCAGCTCGCGCACACGTGGATCATACTTTCTGCTGTTCAGAACCTCCCTTGTGATTCTGGGCTGCTGGTCGTATTTTTTACCGGAATTTGAGTGGTTCGTGTCTACGATCACCGCGGGGTTCGCCAGAGTCGTTTCATTATAGAGTCTGAGAAGAAGTTCAAGGTCCTCGAAATGATAATTCGGAACGGACTCACCGTGTTTATTTGTCGCGCCGCGGAGAACACAGTGCGCCAGGGGATTGCCGTCCGTCTTGCATTCGGAGTTTCTGAAGATAAAGGTATGTCCGTGCTGTGCCGCGATGCAGGAGTTGATCATGACGGACATGTCGCCGCTGGTAGGGTTCTTCATTCCGACGGGGATTTCAATGCCGGAGGCTGTCAGACGATGCTGCTGGTTTTCTACGGACCTTGCGCCGATTGCGACATACGAGAGAATATCATCCACGTAGGACCAGTTCGCGGGGTAGAGCATTTCATCGGCAGCAGTCAGACCGGTCTGCTCCATGGAGTGGATGTGAATGTTGCGGACAGCGATCAGACCGGCTTCAAGATCCGGTTTGCCCTCCGGATCCGGCTGGTGCATGATGCCTTTATAACCCATGCCGGTGGTTCTGGGTTTATTGGTGTAGATTCTGGGGATCAGAAGCAGACGGTCTGCAACCTTGTCCTGAATCTTTGCCAGGCGCTCGGTATATTCCAGAACAGAATCTTCGCTGTCTGCAGAGCAGGGACCGATGATCAGGAGAAATTTATCGGATTCGCCGGTGAAAATTCTGCGGATTTCGTCGTCCCGGGCTGCCTTGATCTTCTTCAGATTCGCAGATACCGGAACCCGTTCCTTAAGTTCCTCTGGAGTGGGAAGGTTTTCCATAAATGTAAAGCTCATAGTGTCTTCCTTTCGCCGGCAGAGAGCTGCCGTTACAATGAAAACCAGCATAAAAAACTGGCCTCACAGAAATTATCTATAAAAGAAAATAGAAATTATCCATGAGAAGCAACTTAAAACAAAAACATAATACACCAAGCCGGCTGTGATGTCGAACAAATCTGAACCATTGCTTTTCATGCGGGAGAATATGATTCACTGCTGCTGATACGGAGGAGTCTGCAGCGCGGTGCTGTTGCCGATGCTGTTACAGGGGAATGCTCAGCGGCTGGGCTGCTACAGGGGAATGCTCAGGGATGTTGCCGAGGAATGATCCGCGGCTTGACGCAGGGCGCAGGCAATGCTATTCTAAGGACAAAAAACTGTAGTGTTTTAGTAGGCTTTTATATTCGCGGAGCCCAGCCTGCGGGGCATGGGCCTGTATATGAAAATAGTATCAGACAGGGTTTGGTGATTTATATATGAAATTATCGACGAGAGGGCGTTACGGACTGCGTGCGTTGATCGATCTTGCGTCCCACGAGGATGAGGGCGCGGTCTCCACACAGAGCATCGCTCAGAGACAGAACATATCCGAAAGTTATCTGGAGCAGCTGATTCGCATGTTGAAAAAAGGCGGGCTCGTCCTGAGTGTCCGCGGAGCGGGCGGCGGGTACCGGCTGGCAAAGAGGGCATCCGAGATCTCGGTCGGCGACATCCTGCGGTGCCTTGAGGGAAGTCTTGACGCGGTGGAATGCCCGGCAATTGAGGGAAGTGACTGCGACAGCGCAAATGCGTGCGTATCCAAGTTTGTATGGAAGAGGATCAATGACGCTATAGCACAGGCGGTCGATTCCGTATGGCTGTCTGAGCTGGTAGAGGAAAGCCATAAGCTGCAGACGGCGCAGGCAGAGGAAAGCCACAGGCAGCAGTCGACACAGATTAAGAAAAGCCACAAGCTGCAGACGGCGCAGAAGGAAAATAAGGGCAATTCAGCCGCTCGGGACGGCGATGAAATCAACGCACGGATCATACGCGAGATTCAGAATCGGGGGCTTTGATATGATATATCTGGACAATGCTGCGACAACGAGGACAGATCCTGAGGTAGCAGAGGAGATGCTGCCATTTTTTTCCGAGGATTACGGGAATCCCTCCGGGATTTACGGGATCGCGCAGAAAAGCCGGGCAGCAGTGACTGAAGCGAGAGAAAGAACAGCTCATGTACTGGGGTGCAGAGCGGATGAGATCTATTTTACATCCTGTGGAAGTGAGTCAGACAACTGGGCGCTGAAGGCAGCGTTTGAGGCATATAAGGACAAGGGGAGACACATCATCACGACGAAGATCGAGCATCCCGCAATCCTGAATACCTGTGAGTATCTGGAGAGAGAGCGGGGAGCAGAGATTACCAGACTGGATGTGGGCCCCGACGGGATGGTGGATCCTCGTGAACTGGAGAAATCGATCCGGCCGGATACGATCCTGATCTCTGTCATGACGGCCAACAATGAGATCGGAACCATTGAGCCGATACGTGAAATCGGTGAAATCGCCCGGCGGCACGGCGTGCTTTTCCATACCGACGCGGTACAGGCATTCGGACAGATTCCGCTGAATGCGGATGAACTGAACATCGACATGCTGAGTGCCAGCGCACACAAATTCAATGGCCCGAAGGGAGCCGGTTTTCTGTATATCCGGAAGGAAGTCGGAATCCGGTCCTTCCTGCACGGCGGCGCGCAGGAGCATAACCGAAGGGCCGGGACAGAAAATGTGCCGGGCATTGTGGGACTCGGAGCGGCGGCGAAAAAGGCGGAGGAAAATCTCGTTCAGAAGATGGAGAAGGAAACCCATCTCAGGGATTATCTGATCCGCAGAATCCGGGAGGAGATACCGAACGTAAAGCTGAACGGCCCGGATCCGGAATCGGCACTGGACGGAGATACACGAACTTCGGCGGGACGGCTTCCGAACAATGTGAATTTTAGCTTTGAATTTGTAGAGGGAGAATCCCTTCTGATCATGCTTGATATGAGACAGATCTGCGCGTCCAGCGGCTCCGCCTGTTCCTCCGGTTCCCTGAGTCCGTCTCATGTACTGAAGGCCATCGGGCTTTCCGACAGCCTCGCGCATGGCGCTTTGCGGCTGACGCTGTCCGCGGAGACAACGAAGGAAGAACTCGACACTACCGTTGAGGCAATACGGGAAATTGTGGAGAGACTGCGCGGTATGTCGCCAAGGTATGAGGCGTACCGGAACGGAACGCTGCAGGCGGAGACGGAGACAGGAAGAAAATGAGCAATAGAAAAACAGTAGTAGTCGGTATGTCGGGCGGTGTGGATTCGTCCACCGCGGCATATCTGCTGAAGGAAGAGGGATACAATGTAATCGGAGTCACAATGCAGATCTGGCAGGAGGAAAATGAGTGCCAGATGCAGGCAGAGGGCGGGTGCTGCGGCATCAGCGCTGTTGAGGACGCAAGAAGAGTGGCAGAGGTTCTGGACATACCTTATTATGTCATGAATTTCAGGGATGTATTCCAGGAAAAGGTGATCAATTATTTTACCGCGGAATATCTCGCGGGGAGAACACCGAATCCGTGCATCGCCTGTAATCGTTACGTGAAATGGGAATCGCTTCTGAAGCGCAGTCTGGAGATCGGGGCGGACTTCATAGCAACAGGTCACTATGCCAGAATCCGCCATCTGGACAACGGCAGGTACGCGATCGCGAATTCTGTGACCGCCGCGAAGGATCAGACGTACGCGCTTTACGGGCTTACGCAGGAGCAGCTGTCGCGAACCCTCATGCCGATCGGCGATTACAGCAAACCCGAGGTGCGGAAAATCGCGGAACGTGCCGGCCTTCCGGTTGCCCATAAGCACGACAGTCAGGAAATCTGCTTTGTGCCGGACGGGGACTATGCCGCCTTTATCGAAAGAGATACCGGAAGGAGGATGCCGGAAGGCAATTTTGTCACGAAGGACGGAAGAGTGCTGGGGCATCACCGCGGAATTACTCACTACACCATCGGCCAGCGGAGAGGCCTGGATCTTCCGATGGGCGAAAGAGTGTTCGTGACAGAAATTCGTCCGGAGACAAATGAGGTCGTCATCGGTACCGGCAGCGATGTTTTTACGGATACGCTGAAAGCAGATCATCTGACCTTCATGGGGATTGAAGATCTCCCAATGGGAGAAGAGGAACATTTCCTGGCAAAAATCCGGTACAACCACAGGGGAACCGGCTGCCTCGTAAAAAGAACGGGCGAGGACGAGATTACCTGCGTGTTCGATGAACCCGTCCGCGCCGTGACACCCGGACAGGCACTGGTCTATTATCGGGACGGCTATGTTGCGGGAGGAGGCATCATCGGGAAATGATGATGAATCCGAACAAATTCGGCCGCAGACAGGCAAAAGTACTTGAATTTTAGAGGTATATTCGTTATTATATATCCGAGGTTGTTAAACTTTAAACATAACAAACAACATTTTTTAGGAGGAAATTAAATTATGGCAGTAAGAGTTGCGATTAATGGTTTTGGACGTATTGGCCGTCTTGCATTCCGTCAGATGTTCCAGGCAGAGGGATATGAGGTAGTTGCGATCAACGATCTTACAAGCCCGGAGATGCTCGCATACCTTCTGAAATATGACACAACGCATGGCCGTTACAACGGAACCGTAGAAGCAGCAGACAACGCAATCATCGTAAACGGCAAGAAGATCACAATCTATGCCGAGAAGAACGCTGCAGATCTTCCTTGGAAAGAGCTTGATATCGACGTAGTTCTGGAGTGCACCGGATTCTACACATCCAAAGAGAAATCCATGGCACACATCAATGCAGGTGCAAAGCATGTAGTTATCTCCGCACCGGCAGGAAATGACCTGAAGACTATCGTTTACAACGTAAACCATAAGACAATCACAGCAGATGACCAGATCATCTCCGCTGCATCCTGCACAACCAACTGCCTCGCTCCTATGGCAAAGGCTCTGAATGACCTCGCTCCGATCGAGTCCGGATTCATGACCACCGTTCATGCTTACACCGGTGATCAGATGATCCTTGACGGACCGCAGAGAAAGGGCAACCTTCGCAGATCCAGAGCTGGCGCTCAGAACATCGTTCCGGCATCTTCAGGAGCTGCAAAGGCCATCGGAAGCGTTCTTCCGGAGCTGAACGGCAAGCTGAACGGCGCTGCACAGCGTGTTCCGGTAGCTACCGGTTCCACCACAATCCTTGACGCTGTAGTTGACGCTGAGGTTACCGCTGATCAGGTTAACGCACAGATGAAGAAAGAGGAGACTGAGTCCTTCGCATACAACACCGATGAGATCGTTTCTTCCGATATCATCAACAGCACTGCAGGATCCATCTTCGACGCTACCCAGACAAAGGTTCTTCCGATGGGCAACGGCAAGACTCTGGTACAGGTTGTTTCCTGGTATGATAACGAGAATTCTTACACAAGCCAGATGGTTCGTACAATCAAATACTTCGGTTCTCTTCTGAACAAGTAATTGAATTGACAGAATCTGACGCGATTGAATCATACAAAATATCCTCATAGAGGATTTTGTATGCCATATGCGTAAGACCTGAACGGGTCCGGTCTATAAAGGACCGGGCCCGTTTACTTTTTCGCGGAACCGGAACGCCGCCAGGAACAATCCGCGCGATATAATACGCATAACCGTGCGATGCGATTATCTGTAATACGCATGACCGTGCGATGTGTTTATCTGTAATATGCATATCCGGTGTCCGGCAACGCAGAAACATCTAGATAAAAGGAGAAAAATCATGGCATTAAACAAGAAAACAGTTGATGACATCAACGTAAAAGGCAAGAGAGTCCTGGTTCGCTGCGACTTCAACGTACCGCTGAAGGACGGAAAGATCACAGACGAGAACCGTCTGGTAGCAGCGCTTCCCACCATCAAGAAGCTGATTGCTGACGGCGGAAAGATCATTCTCTGCTCTCACCTTGGAAAGGTAAAGACAGAGGAAGACAAAAAGACAAAGACACTCGCTCCGGTAGCTGCACGTCTGTCTGAGCTTCTCGGCCAGGAAGTCAAATTCGTTCCGAGCCCGGTTGTCGTTGATGACAATGTCAGAGCGGCTGTAAACGAGATGAAGGACGGAGACGTGATTCTTCTTGAGAACACACGTTTCCGCAAGGAAGAGACGAAGAATGAGGATGCATTCTCCAAGGATCTTGCTTCTCTCGCGGATGTATTCGTAAACGACGCGTTCGGAACCGCACACCGTGCGCACTGCTCCAACGTAGGCGTCACAAAGTACATTGACACCTGTGTGGTAGGATATCTGATGGAGAAGGAGATCGCATTCCTCGGCAACGCCGTTGAGAATCCGGTTCGTCCGTTCGTGGCGATCCTCGGCGGAGCAAAGGTAGCGGACAAGCTGAACGTTATCAACAACCTGCTGGAGAAATGTGATACCCTGATCATTGGCGGCGGAATGGCTTACACCTTCCTGAAGGCAAAGGGGTATGAGGTTGGAAAATCTCTTCTTGACGAGACAAAGATCGACTACTGCAAGGAGATGATGGACAAAGCTGAGAAGCTTGGCAAGAAGCTCCTGCTTCCGATTGACACTGTAGTAATCAGCGAGTTCCCGGATCCGATCGATGCACCGATTGACACAGAGGTTGTCGACGCGGACAAGATCCCGGCAGACAAAGAGGGCGCTGATATCGGACCGAAGACCATCGCTCTGTACAGCGATGCAGTGAAGTCCGCTAAGACCGTTGTATGGAACGGACCGATGGGCGTATTCGAGAACCCGATTCTGGCAGCAGGCACAAAGGCAGTCGCAGCAGCACTTGCCGAGACCGATGCCACCACAATCATCGGCGGCGGTGACTCCGCGGCGGCAGTCAACCAGCTCGGATACGGCGACAAGATGAGCCACATTTCTACCGGCGGCGGCGCTTCTCTTGAGTTCCTCGAGGGCAAGGAGCTTCCGGGCGTAGCAGCGGCAAACGACAAGTAAGTAAGGTATAAGCTCTTCGAAAACGCGGACAGGATCGTCACGCGCGGAGCGTGTGTAAGAAAATGTAGGATTGCCAGAGTGCGAAGCACGAAGCAATCCGCAGCTTACACGGTTTACGACAGAATGCAAATAGAAAATACAGATTTTCATACAAGGAGGCCACTACAATGGCAAGAAGAATTCTGGCAGCAGGCAACTGGAAGATGAACAAGACACCTTCCGAGACGAAGGCACTTATTGCGGAGATGAGAAAGACATGCGCTTCCGACAGCGTAGATGTTCTGCTCTGCGTACCGGCAATTGACATCCCGGCGGCAGTAGAAGCAGCCGCAGGCTCCAATATCCAGATCGGCGCAGAGAACATGTATTTCGAGGAGAGCGGCGCATACACCGGAGAAATCTCTCCGGCTATGCTTGTTGACGCAGGCGCGAAATATGTGATTCTCGGACATTCTGAGAGAAGAGACTACTTCGGTGAGACATCCGAGGATGTCAACAAGAAGATGAAGAAGGCCTTCGAGCACAATCTGATCCCGGTTATGTGCTGCGGCGAGTCTCTGACACAGAGAGAGCAGGGCATTACCATGGACTGGATCCGTCAGCAGGTTAAGGTTGGTTTCCAGGATCTGACTGCAGATCAGGCAAAGACGGCAATCATCGCATATGAGCCGATTTGGGCGATCGGAACCGGAAAGACCGCTACATCCGATCAGGCAGAGGAAGTCTGCAAGGGAATCCGTGACCTGATTCGTGAGCTCTACGGAGCAGAGGTCGCAGAGGAGATCCGTATCCTTTACGGCGGTTCTGTAAAGCCGGCAAATGCAGCAGAGCTTTTCGCAAAAGAGGACATCGACGGAGGCCTCGTCGGCGGCGCTTCCCTGAAACCGGATTTCGGCGATATCGTTAATTACAGCAAGTAATATCCTCTGCGCAAGTCGTGGAAAATCAAGGACGGGCAAACGGGCAGGAGCGGGTTTTCAACCTTGACTACCTGCTGTTTGCCATGTAAAATATATTCGTTAAGTAATGCCCCGCAAGCGGGGCATAAGGTTACATTATCATCAATATTTTAGGAGGAAATAAGTAAATGGCTAGAAAATGGGTCTACCTGTTCAGCGAAGGCAATAAAGACATGCGTGAGCTGCTCGGTGGTAAAGGCGCTAACCTTGCTGAGATGACAAATCTGGGACTTCCGGTTCCGCAGGGATTTACCATTACTACAGAAGCTTGTACCCAGTACTATGAGGACGGCCGTCAGATCAATGACGAGATCCTCGGACAGATCAGAGAGTACATGGGCAAGATGGAAGAGATCACCGGCAAGAAGTTCGGCGATATCGAGAATCCGCTGCTTGTATCCGTTCGTTCCGGAGCTCGCGCATCTATGCCGGGTATGATGGACACCATCCTGAACCTGGGTCTGAATGAGCAGGTTGTTGAGACAATGGCCAAAAAGTCCGGAAATCCTCGCTGGGCATGGGACTGCTACAGAAGATTCATCCAGATGTTCTCTGATGTAGTTATGGAAGTTCCGAAGAGCCTCTTTGAGAAGCTCATCGACAAGAAGAAAGCTGAGAAGGGAGTTAAGGACGATGTAGATCTGACCACAGAGGATCTGCAGGATCTTGTAAAGCAGTACAAGGTGCTTTACAACGAGAAGATCGGCAAGGACTTCCCGACAGACGCAAAAGAGCAGCTGGTTGAGGCAGTAAAGGCTGTATTCCGTTCCTGGGACAACCCGCGTGCAAACGTATACCGTCGTGACAACGATATCCCGTATTCCTGGGGAACCGCTGTTAACGTACAGATGATGGCATTCGGTAACATGGGACCGACTTCCGGATCCGGTGTTGCATTCTCCCGTGATCCTGCAACCGGTGAGAACGCATTCTACGCTGAGGTTCTGATGAATGCTCAGGGTGAGGATGTCGTTTCCGGTGCACGTACACCTATGAAGATCGACGAGATCAAGGTAAAGCTGCCGAAGATCTACGACGAGCTGATCGCCATCTCCAACAAGCTGGAAGATCACTACAGAGATATGCAGGACATGGAGTTCACCATCGAGGATGGAAAGCTTTATATGCTGCAGTGCCGTAACGGTAAGAGAACCGCAAAGGCAGCTCTGAAGATTGCCTGCGACCTTGTTGCTGAGGGCAAGATCGACAAGAAGAAAGCGGTTCTTGACGTTGATCCGCGTAACCTGGATACCCTGCTTCACGGTTCCTTCTCCAAGTCCGTTGTAAAGAACGCGACACAGATCGGCAAGGGACTTCCGGCTGCTCCGGGTGCTGCTTGCGGTAAGATTGTCTTCACCGCTGAGGAAGCAAAGAACGCTGCAAAGGACGGCGAGAAGGTCGTTCTGGTTCGTCTTGAGACCTCTCCTGAGGATATCGAGGGAATGAAGGCTGCTCAGGGTATTCTGACCGCTCGTGGCGGAATGACCTCCCATGCAGCAGTAGTAGCACGTGGCATGGGCGCATGCTGCGTAGCAGGATGCTCTGATATCTCCTTCGCTGAGGACGGAAAGTCCTTTACCCTTGGCGGAAAGACCTATCATGAGGGAGATGTGATTTCCTTCGACGGTTCCACCGGAAACATCTATGACGGCGCTCTTGAGGTTCAGGAAGGCGCAGTTGAGGATGAGGATTTCGCAAAGCTGATGTCCTGGGCTGATGAGTTCAGAACCATGAAGGTTCGTACAAATGCTGATACCCCGACTGACGCAAAGAAGGCTCGTGAGCTTGGCGCTGAGGGAATCGGTCTGTGCCGTACAGAGCATATGTTCTTCGCAGGCAACAGAATTGATGCCATCCGTGAGATGATCGTCGCTGACAACAAAGAGGATCGTGAGAAAGCTCTTGACAAGATTCTTCCGCTTCAGCAGGGCGACTTCGAGCAGCTCTTCGAGGCCATGGAGGGAGACCCGGTTACCATTCGTTTCCTGGATCCGCCGCTTCATGAGTTCGTTCCGAAGACAGAAGAGGACATCAAGAAGGTTGCAGATGACACAGGCAAGACTGTAGATCAGGTTAAGGCTGTAATCGCAGGACTGGTTGAGGCGAACCCGATGATGGGACATCGTGGATGCCGTCTGCCGATCACCTATCCGGAAATCGCAGTAATGCAGACAAAGGCTGTTATCCGCGCTGCCATCAAGGTTCAGAACGCGCACAAAGACTGGACCATTGAGCCGGAGATCGAGGTTCCGCTTGTTGGAATCGTAAAAGAGATGAAGTTCGTCAAGGACATCATCGTTAAGACTGCTGATGCTGAGATCAAGGCAGCAGGATCTGATATGAAGTACAAAGTCGGCACCATGATCGAGATCCCGAGAGCCGCTCTGACCGCTGACGAGATCGCAAAGGAAGCTGAGTTCTTCTGCTTCGGTACAAACGATCTGACACAGATGACATTCGGATTCTCCCGTGATGATGCAGGTAAGTTCCTTGAGTCTTATTATGACAATAAGATCCTTGAGAACGATCCGTTCGCAAAACTGGATCAGGATGGCGTCGGCAAGCTGATGAAGATGGCTGTAAAGCTTGGCCGTGAGACCAACCCGAAGCTTCCGATCGGTATCTGCGGCGAGCATGGCGGAGATCCGTCTTCCGTTGAGTTCTGCAACGAGATCGGTCTCGACTATGTATCCTGCTCACCGTTCCGTGTTCCGATTGCGCGTCTTGCAGCAGCACAGGCTGCCATCAAGCAGGCAAAGTAATCCGGTCTTTCACAGACTTTTAATTGAATCAAACCGGGTCTCTGCGATACGCAGAGACCCATAGCGTCCAAAAGCAGGGGCTGCTGCACTACGTGAGTAGTGCGGCAGCCCCTTAATATATGCGTCAGGCGTACAGAACAGAAAATCCCGGGAAGCCAGTAAATGAATGGCTTCCCGGGATTTATCTCGTTCTGTTATTCAAATTCAATGTCAGATGACGATTTCTTGATATCTCATGGTGCGTTTTTACGCTAAAAGATTTCATCACGTGTTATCTCGTCCTCACTCATTTTCACCAGTATTTTTTCTCCGTGTCGCAAAACTGTCGCACGGGGCTTTTTTGTGGCTAACCTTCGTGCGACACCATGATTTCCAATAATGGGCCATTTGTCTGCATCGAAGAATAATCCTGACTCCCCACCTTGAATTTTGCCAGAGCGTCTGCTATTTTTTCATCGGCTCCAGGGTATAGGTGGCCATAGGTATCAATAGTGGTTTTAATTGATTCATGTCCGAGCCTCTTAGAGATCTCTGCGATCGGTACGCCAAGGTGAACCAGCATGGCTACATGGCTGTGTCTAAGGTCATGCACACGGATTTTCGGGAGATTGGAAAGATTCGAAAGGCGCTCCATCTCTTTTTCAAGGGCAGACCTTGTGAAGTAGAAGATCCGTTCGTCCTGCTTGTACCCGTATAGGGCACTCGTATATTTCCGAAACTCAGCATAGAGGAAATCCGGAATAGTGATTTTCCTTCTGCTCTTTTCCGTCTTCGGAGTCAGCATCATCTGCTGACCCTTTACCACTGCAAAGTTCTTGTTCACATCTATCAGGTCCGGATGCACATCCTCCATGGTAAGCGCCAGCAGCTCTCCGGCTCGCATGCCGGTCCAGAAGAGGGTATTAAGAGCCAGGTGCATGGCAGGCTTCTTTTCGAATGAAAGGAACTTTTCGAACTGATCCTTTGTGTAGAACTTCATACCGGATGCGCTGCTCCTGCCAATAGAACCAGCAAGAGCACATGGATTCTGTGTGAGCCCATAGAATTTTACCGCATAGTTTAGAATTGCAGACAGCTGGTTGTTGATTGTCTTGAGGTAGGTCTGCGAATATGGCTTTCCATTCGGCCCAGTGAAAGCCATTAGATCATTCTGCCACTGACGTATATCAGATACAGATATACTGCTAACCTGTCTTTCCCCGAAAGCAGGTATGATTCTACCTTCTATAAGGAATTTCTTGTTCTCTAAGGTTGTAGGCTTAAGACGCACTGACATATCTTTGTAATATGCGTCAACTAAGGCCCTGAAAGGAATATCTGCTTTTCGGCTAAGAACGCCGAGAAAATCCCTCTCGAACTTCTGGGCCTCAGCTTTTGTCCGGAACCCTCTCTTATACGTGTGGATCCGTTTTCCTGTGTAATCCACATAATGAAATGAGGCAAACCATGTTCCTCTCTTTTTATCCTTATATGCTGGCATAAGTGCATCCATCCTTAATCCTCACCTTTTAGCGCATCAGCAGTAAAAGACTCGATTTTGTTTTCTGGTGTGTAATCGAAACGAATTTCACCAGACTGGATGGAACGCCCATCCTTATCGCTGTCAATAATCGCAAAGGTAATATCTGAACCGGCAACGCTGATCGTCACTTTCTTTCCATCCAGATCATAGGTACCGTAGGCTGCCTTTGCTGACTTTGATCTGAAATCAGGCTCGGCAAATGCCAATACACCATCCTCACGGAACTTGAATACATATACATGATTGTCCAATGATCCAACATAATACCCATCAAGTAGTGGATTTTCATTTTTCTCAGATTCCGCCGATTGCACAGATGATGTCGCAGACTTTTCCTGATCCGGTACCTTTCCCGAACCAGAACCGCATCCGGACAAAGCTAGGACAGAGGATAGTAACAATATTGCCATGAATCTTTTTCTCATCTAAGTACCTTTCACAGAAATCGGAATGCTGCAACATTCGATTAACCGTGCTCCCTAATATCGATACCTTCGGTACCACTCGAAGGATACTATTTTGCTTGCGGTAACCCTGATGCCTGTTCTGCGACTAATGCCTTATTTTGCTCAACCAGTGCTTCCTTAGCCTTACCTATTATGATGTCTCGATAATCCTCATTTAGCTGTCTGAACGTCGTAAGAAGTTTCCGCTCTGGCTTGCTGATGGTCTGCAAAAGAAGTTCATCATCTGCAGATATCCTTTTCCTTTCCGACAGATCAAGCAGCCAATCGGTACTCACATGCAGGCACCTAGCTATTTTAATTAGATCTTCGATTGAAGGGACGGGATTCGAGTACAGATAAAGATCCTTCTTTTGTTTTGAGAATCCTGTGAGTTGCATGAACTTTTCTTCTGACATTCCTTGAATCTTCATCTCGCTGCGGATTTTTTCTTTAATAGAGAAATCTCCTCTATCAATGAACACATGACTTGCATCTCGGCCGGTCGTAGGTTCAAGACCAAGAAGCTTTTCGGGCGTAGTGTCGAGAGCAGAAGCCACAGATTTTAAGAGATCCGGATCAAGACTCGTCGTAACCCCTCTTTCCATATTGGATATGACCTGTGCTGATACACCCACCTTTTTTCCCAGCTCAGCCTGAGTCAACCCCTTGAAATTCCTCTGCTCCCGCAGGGCTTCTCCAAATCCTGTCATAGGCATTACCTCCATCCATAGATTAACATATTTAACGCCATGAGATAAAAATATAACAATATACGTTAATTTTTTATTGACATCAACAACATCCGCTAGTATTATTGGACATGGGATAACAAAAATTGTTATTCGAATCTGAGAGAGAAAGGAGGATTTTAATGCGCCACGTTTATGAAAATATCGAGCTAATTCGAGAGGCCCGTGGAATCTCGCAGACCAGGATGGCAGAGGACTCCAAGGTTCCGGTCATGATGATGCACCGGTGGCTTACTGGTCAGTCTAAGCTCCCAGCTGACGCCATGAAGCCGATAGCAAAGTCTCTCTTGGTATCCGATATCGATATTTTTTTTGATGACGAACTAACAGATTCTGTTACTCAGTCCCATTAACTAACATAATTTTACAGACAGGAGGAGAGCAAATAAATGGGAACTAAACCATCAAAGGCTCAAGACAACGTGTTCTGCAAGGCTCGATTGGGGGCGGCAAAATACAATGACTCTCTCAAGAGCCGTGAAGGAGCCGCAGCTGCTCTCGGATACGGAGATGCATCTACCGTTGCCAAGTGGGAGCTGGGAACCACAAAACCATCACCGGAGGCGGTGCTGATGATGTCTGAAGTCTATGGATCCCCGGAGCTTGCGAATTATTACTGCGCACATATGTGCCCGATCGGACCGGAATGCGGGATTGAAGAGGTGAAGGTAGATGATCTTGACCGGATTACGATACGAGCACTGGTTGGCCTGAAGCAGGCGCAGTCAATATCTGCACAGCTCTTGCAGGTCACAGCTGATGGATCTGTATCTCAGGACGAGAGAAAGAGCCTTGATTCCATCGTCAACACCTTAGACAGCCTGGAGCAGGCTACGGAATCACTCAAAATGTGGATCAAAAAAAATCTTTAAGGAGGTGCCTATGAGATCGAATGGCGTAATCAGAGTACTTACCCAGGGAGACAGATCCTACTACACATCCGGAGATGTACAGAGACTCCTCGGAGTCGGAAGATCACTTGCCTACAAGATGATCAAGACTACCAGGCAGGAGCTGATTGACTCAGGAGCAATGTCGGATTTGTATCCGCAGGGAAAGATCCCAAAAAGTTACTTCAACAAGCGATTCTGTATACCGGAAGGAGGAAGAAATGAAAAGAAAGAAGCGTAAGAAGACAAGCCTACATGACAGAATCATCACGGGAGTCACATTTTTTTCATTCACTTTCCTTGGGTTGCTGGCAACTGGTCTTGATTACCCGGATGACAGAAACTGGAAGATTTGTCTGGCACTCATGATTCCATGTCTGATCTGGATCGGGCTTTTCGCATATGCAAATGACCCAGACAGAATTGCCAGGCAGGAAGAAAAGGAGGAGATGAACTATGCCGCAGAAAACGGAAGCAGAGGCACTACTGCAGACAGAGATCAGCAAAGAGCTGTTTGATCAGGCTCTGGAGCGTGCAAAAAGAAAGCAGAATCGGATTTACGAAAGCACAAACAGAGCTTGCGTAAAAGACGAGTGGTATTTGCTCCAGCTCACGGTTGAGGCAGTAAGAGATATCACATTTGAAGAGTACACATGGGCTCTCTGCAATATGAAAAAAGAGCGCCAGAGCAAAGCTCCGACACTCTCAACGGTCAATCATATTGTAGCAGGCTCTCAAGCTTAAAGCAAGGAGGTCGCATGGCTACAACATCAATTATGCTAACTCAGCAGTACCCAGAAGACAAATTTAATCTTTTGGGGAACACATCAGTAATGACCACTATTCCGGATCTTATGACTCCGGTCATCCAGGTGGTCAGCATTTCCCCCGATCCGGCAAAAGGAGAGGTCTATATTCAGCAGAAGGCATCTGAAGAATGGTACGACAGGAGCGGTAGAAAGCATCCAGGAACAGGCGCAAAGTATGCAATTACAAAGAACGGTCTGAAGAAACTGGCAGATGGTGCCGGCATCAAGATGGTTCGCTCGGAGCATGTCCTTCCAAACACCTGTCAGAAATGCGTGGCTGCCAATCAGAGTCTTGGAAAGCCTGTTCCGTGTGGAACATGCCAGAACAAGGATATAGCATTTAAGGTCACAATTTCGGTACCTCAGCTTACGGGAGAATCGATAACCGTGGAGGATACGAACGAGATAGTATTTTCCAATCTTTCGTTCAATTCAGAAAAGGAGCGTGCACAGTTCCTTAAGTTTATGCCTCAGATTTGCGAGGCGAAGGCACTTAACGGGGCTATCCGTACGGCCTTACATCTTAAGGGTACTTATACCCTACAGGAGCTCCAGAAGCCTTTCGTGGTGGCTTACCTCGTTCCGAATCTTGAAAATGCAGAGGTCAAGGAAGCTGCTATCAGGAGTATGTTCGCGTCAACTTCAAACCTCTACGGAACCAAGGCACCTACAGTCGAGCATATCGAGGCAAAGGCTCCGAATGTTCCACAGATTGAGATGTCAGAAAATGACCAGGACGTAATTGACCAGTACGTGAATGAACCGGCGCAGGAAGATCCACGGGCCATCCCGCAGAACATGCAGCCTGCTCCAGTGCAACAGCAGCCTCAGGCTCAGTACCAGGCTCTATCACAGCAGGGTCAGCCGTCGCCGTCGCAGGCTTATCACTGTTCTCAGTGCGGACATGAAATCGCAGAGAAGGTCTACAACTACTCAATGCAGAAATTCAATAGGCCTCTTTGCTATCAGTGCCAGGATGCCATAAGGAGGGGAAATAAATGATTCGAATATTACACTCTGCCGATTGGCACGTAGGTCCAAGGAAGGGCCCGGAAAAGGACGGAGTAAACCTCCGTGAAGCTGATACATATAAGTGCCTTGATACACTGGTCGAGACAGCAGAGAAGACACGCCCGGATTTCACTCTGGTGCCCGGGGATCTCTTCGATGTCGCAGCCGTAGGACAGGGCAGAAGCCATAGAGAAGTTCTAAAAGTACGTGAGATTATTCAGAAATTAGCTAATTACAGCGACCACGTGATCGTCATGAGAGGAACACCGAACCATGACTCCGCTGAGGCATTCGAGGAGCTGAAGGCTCACTTTGAAAAGGTTAGTAATGTCAAGATCATTACGGAGCCGAAGCTTCTTAAGTTCGATGATGAAGGCGTGAATATTGCTGTTGTTCCCGGCTTCGATGCCGGTGTATTCCGTGCTAAGTATCCCGGCCTTTCCAAGGAGGAAGAGAATGAAGCGTTCACGCAGGAGCTGGCGAACCTCATCACCGGTCTGAAGGCCGAGTGTGATACCGGTGCAAAGACCATCCTCATGGCTCACAATACCGTGCCAGGATGCAATACAGAGGCAGGTCAGAACACCTTTCTGCAGAACTTTGAACCGGTAATCACATCGGAAACTCTGCATGCTGCCGATTATGACCTGATGTGTCTTGGGCATATCCACAGACCACAGGAGCTCCCGAATGTTCCTCATTGCTTCTATTCCGGAGCAATCAACGCTCTGAATTTTAATGACGAAGGCCAGGAGAGGGGCTTTTGGGTTCATGGATTCATGGATGACGGAAGTCTCGAGAGTCAATTCGTGAAGACTCCATATAGGCATTTCCAGACCATCCGTCTTGGCGAGGAAGATATCAGACAGATCAATGTCGGTGCTGCAGAGCTGGTCGGTGCCACGAAGTGGATCGGGAAGATCGATAACAAGATTGTCCGCATTCTATATCGCTGTGATGAGGACGCAAACAAAGCTTTTAATCACGCAGAGATGGAGCGCTACCTGTACATGGATGGAGCCTTCTATGTATGGGACATCAGCCCGGAGAGGATTGAGCAATCGGCGAACCGAAAGGACATGGATCAGATGAGCCCTGAAGACAATCTCAGAGAATATCTGGAGGATAAGGGCTATGACAACGAATCCATTGAACGGCTTGTCCAGAAAGCCAGGCCCATCATCAGCACTGCGATTGTAGACAGTAATACATCTGCACTTATTGGAATATTCACGCCAATAAGCATTGAGGTGAAAAATTACAGGAACTACGAAGAGGAGTCTTTCGACTTCCGTGATATCCGATTCTGCACCATTAATGGTCAGAACGGAGCTGGCAAGTCTTCCCTATTCATGGATGCGATCCTTGACTGTCTCTGGGAAGAGACAAGAGAGGGAGACCTTACAGGATGGATCCGGAACGATGAGAAAGCACGGTCTGGATCTATATCCTTCACTTTCTCTATTGGTGACAAGTTCTTCCGGGTTACAAGAACCAGGGCAAAGAGCGGAAAAGCCACTCTGAATCTGTCAGAGCAGATCGAAGGTGAATGGGTAAATCGCTCCAAGGAGAGATTCAAAGACACCCAGGACGAGATCACGAAGCTGGTTGGCATGGATTCCATGACATTCAAGTCCTGTGCTCTCATCATGCAGGACCAGTATGGGCTATTCCTTGAAGCACCGAAGGATGCCAGGATGCAGATTCTCAGCAACATTCTCGGACTTGGAATCTATGGAAGCATGGAAAAATTAGCCTGGGATGAGGGCAGACAGCATGGAGCGAAGATGAGAGCTGCACAGGCGGAAGTAAAGGTGCATGAGCAGACGATAGATTCCTATGGGAACCCCAAGGAAGAATTGGCAACCCTCACAAAGCAGATGCAGGAGCTAAAGGCAGAACAGGAAGCAGTGACTGCTGAGAAGGATAAGATTACGGCCGGTCTAAATGCTCTTAAATTGACCATGGAGAGGCGTGATACCTTGCAGGCATCTATTACTACCTTCGAACAGAAAAAGACGGAAATAGAGGCATCCGTGAAGGCTCAGCAGGACGTCATTGATGCTTCACGGTTGATACTTGATTCTGAGCCAATGCTTAACCAGAAGGCCGAGGAATATTCGACACTGGAAAAGAGAAAGCAGGAGATGGCTTCCGATGCAGCAGTATATCAGGCGAAGCTCACACAGCTCCACCAGATCATTGACCGATCCGACAGGCTGAGTCACCAGATAGAGGAAAAGGAAGCTCAGATTGAGCGGAAGAAGCAGGAGCAAGAATCCCTTAATGCCACTGAGAATGTGGATGACATTACGTCCAAGGCTGCTGAGTACGCCAAGAAGAAGGCTGAATATGACCGCATGACGCAGGACCGTCAGAAATACCTTATCGCCAGCCAGAAGGTAAGGGATGCAAGAACAGACCTTTCCAGGGAGGAAGATTCCTGGACAGCGAAGGAGCAACTTTATATCCAGCAAAGAGAGTCCTTGAAGCGGCAGACGCAGCTTCTGGATGATTCCGGATGTGTGGATATCGAGCATGCTAACTGCCGGTTTCTACAGAGCGCAATAGCCGCCAAGGAAAAGCTCTCCGAAATGGAAGCCCAGTATGAAGAGATGATGAATGCCAAAGAGGCGGACCTAAATACATTTACTGATGCAGTAAAGCAGGCTGAAGGAAAACTTCTCTCACTTCACTTTGACGAGGAGGCATACAGAAACCTGGCTATCGAGACATCGAACCTGTTGGAGGCCGCAGAGAAGGCAAAAAAGCTGGAAGAACAGAGAATGAAGCTGTCCTCGCTGAAGGCATCGATTGAGGCTGATGAATCCGCCCTCGCAGATCTGAACAAGCAGTCTGAGGCAGTTATCGCCGAGCAGGATCAGGCGATGAAGGATTGCAACCAGTACAAGGCTGCATCTGATGCCCTGGCTCAGATTGAGACAGAGCTTGCAGCTCTACAGAAGTTCGTTGACCAGCACGCAAGGCTCCCGATCTACAAAGAGCGACTGGCCAATGCAAGCGAACGGATTAAGGATATGAACGACCGGATCTTTGATCTGACTGCAGCCATCGCTGAAAAGAAGCTGGAGCTTGCGGATCTCGTAGTCAGTCTTAGCGGGTATAAGGAAACACAAGACCAGCTCGCCCTTACCTCTTCACGGCTCAACGGAATCAATCTCAGGCTGGCCGATATGCAGAAGCAGGCTGGAGGATATGAGCAGAAGATTTCTGAGATTGAAAGACTCGAGAGTGGAATACAGGGCCTGCGAGCAACCATTAAGGAGTTGTCGGTTGAGACAGCAGACTTCGACACCTTGAAGGCAGCTTTCTCGCAGGATGGAATTCCGCATCAGATCGTAAGGAGCATATTGCCTAAGCTTGCATCTACGGCGAACACAATTCTGTCTCAGATGACCGGAGGGAAGATGTCTCTCGACTTTCAGACAGAGAAGACATTGAAGAGCAATAGTAAGAAGGAGGTTGAAACGCTTGACATCCTGATTACGGAATCCGGTAAGTCCACGCTTCCATACCTCAGTAAGTCAGGCGGAGAAAAAGTTAAGGCTTCCCTATCCGTCATCCTGGCACTATCTGAAGTGAAGAGCGAAGCTGCCGGCACTCAGCTAGGGATGCTCTTTATCGACGAGCCGCCTTTCCTTGATTCTGAGGGGATTGAAGCCTACTGCGACTCCCTAGAAACGATCCAGATGAGGTATCCAAACATCAAGATCATGGCAATAACGCATGACCCGAGGATGAAGGCACGATTCCCTCAGTCAATCACAGTAACTAAAGATGAGCATGGAAGTCATGTTCAGTGGGATTAAGTATTACCCGGAGGGCTACTCCCCTCCGGAATCAAAGGAGTTAAGCAGTGGCAACAGGCAAGAAGTATTACTGGATCAAATTGAAGAAAGACTTTCTCACAGGAGATAGGATTGACTATCTCATGTCACAGAAGAATGGAGCCCAGTATGTGGTACTTTATCTGCTCCTCTGCATGATGTGCATCAATACAGACGGAAAGCTTGAACAGAAGATTGGTGAACTGATCATCCCGTATGACGCGGACAAGATCCAGCGAGACTGCAAGTATTTCAACAAGGACACCATCATGGTTGCAATGAGCCTGTATCAGAGGCTGGGACTTGTCTATGAAAATCAGGACGGAAATCTGATGATATCTGACTTCAAAAATATGGTCGGTTTCGAAACAGACTGGGCATCACAAAAGCGTCAACAACGGGCTTTGTCCTCAAAAAATGCGGACACATTGACGGACTGTATCGAGGACAAAGGTGTGGACATTGTCCATACAGAGATTAGAGATAAGAGATTAGAGATAAGAGATAAGAGTATAGAGAATAGAGTTCAGAGTTCAGAGTCCAGAGAAAAGACATCATCTTCGTCAGTCTCTGGCGAGACTGCGAAGCATACAGAGGATGTCAAGACCATCCTAAAAGCTTGGAACTCCCTCTCAGATATCGGTATCAAACCAATCTCCCGCCTTGGATATGGAACAAAACGTTATCAATGTCTTATTGCCAGACTGAATGAGTACGGACCCGGTAAGGTGCTGGAAGCAATTCAAAAGATACGGAATTCAGACTTTTTGCAGGGAAAGAGAACGAGCTTCGTAGTCACCTTTGACTGGTTCGTGAAGCCGAACAACTTTCCAAAAGTGCTTGAAGGGAACTACGACAATGCTCAGGGGTCAGATCACTCCCAGGGAATGGATCAGTGGTCAAGGCTTTTTGATCAGGCGGCTATGGAGGAGGCGTATGAAAAAGACAGAACTTATAAACCTTCTGGCCAGGATTGAGGCGTCATATCCGAACTGGCATCCAAGAGACAGAGACATTCTCATGGATACCTGGTACCAGGCTCTGCAGGACATTCCTTATCAAGCAGCTCTTGGCGCGTTCCTTGCGTATCTGACATCTGATACAAGCGGATTCGCACCGGGGCCGGCGAACATCCGGTCAATGCTCTACATGCGGGCAGAATCAAATGATCCCACGGCAGAGGAGGAATGGTCAAAAGTTAGCAGCGCAATAAGGAGAGGCTCTTATCATGCAGAGGAGGAATTCAATAAATTGTCACCACTGACGCAGAAGGCTATTGGATCCCCGTCAAACATACGGAACCTAGCAACATCAGATATACAGACGGTCGAGACAGTTGAAAAGTCACATTTCATACGGACATACAACACGCTCCTTGAGTCAGAGAAGGTTCGTAGACGGATGCCAGCGGATGTGCAGAATGGCCTTGGACTATCGGCGCCAGTTCACAAGCAGATTGAGACCACTGACCGGATGGAGTTAGAGGACAGAAAGCAGACGAGTGTTCCGATGCCTGACAGTGTGAAGAACTATCTGGAGGAATTGAGGAATGGCAAAGCATGATGCACGGATGGTCGGAAGCAGAGACGAATTCATCAAGATGTTCAGGACTATGTGCGGAGCGTTGAATGGATGGGAAGTATGGACAAACCTCATGGAAGCATATGCCTGCACCCTTTCGAATGCCATGGATCCGGATGCCAAGCGGAAGGAAAAACGGGAGAAAGCATACGAACGCAGCATTAAGGTTCTTGGGGGAGTCGAGAAGCCGGCAGAAATGTTCGCCTGTCTGACAATGGCACTCGACCGGAATCCTAACCAGGACTTCCTTGGAGAAATCTTCATGGAGCTCGGCCTTGGAAGCAACTGGCACGGACAGTTCTTCACCCCGTTCAATGTCTCTCAGATGATGGCAGAGGTTGGGATAGATACCGATCTGGTAAAGAAACAGATCGATGAAAGAGGGTGGGTAAGTATCAATGATCCCTCCTGCGGAGCCGGATCAACGCTTATCGGTGCATGTACGGCACTGACCAGGGCACACATCAACTATCAGACACAGGTCTTATTCATTGCAAATGATATCGACCCGATAGCAGCACAGATGTGTTACATCCAGCTCTCGCTCCTCGGATGTGCCGGATATGTGGCTGTAGCCAATACGTTGACCGATCCTGTGACAGGCCCGGCACTCTTCCCGGACGAGAAGGAAAGCCAGACGATCTGGTACACCCCGATGTGGTGGAGGGATATCTGGCAGGGCAGAAGAATCTGCTATCTGATGGACAGGGATATGGAAAGGACAAGAAAAGAGGATCACGAGAATATGTTTTATATCGATTTTTCAAAATGGAAGGAGGCAGTCAATGAGTGAAGTGTTGGACAAAGCGCTGAAGAAGCTAGACCAGAAAGTATCAGACAGAGTATTCAAAGCATCAGACTTCTTCTATCCTGTCAGAGATTATCTCAAGAAGCGGGCTGAGGAAGATGAATCCATGGCAGAAGATATCCTGGATGAGAAGAAGACCATGGATGAGTGCTGCACATATATCTTCCGCAGGGCAAGGCACCAGCTGCCGATAAATGCTTCTGAAGGATGGATCAAAAACGAGACGATTTATGAGTGGTCGGAAGACTACTGGCGAGCCACAGAAGAGGACGTCAAGAAGGTGATCGTCGGATCAGTGAAATCAAAGAAATCAAAGCCGAAAGCGAATCCATCAAAGACCGTGGCTGATCCAACCGAAGATCCGAAGAAAGCGGATACACCAAAGACAGCACAGGAGAATAAAGCTGACCCTGTAGCAAAGAGTGAACCGAAGCCAAAGAAAAAATCCAAGAAGAAAGGAGAGCTCGAAGGGCAGATGAGCCTTTTCGATTTTATCAGCTGATGGATAAGAAAATACTTGGAAAGACACCGAGAGAAGAGGTTACAGAAATAATTAGAGCCGAAGCAACGGCCATTGGGGACAATGAATACGCTGCCACGGCTCAGGAGATAAATCCTGATATTCTCAAGCTCTGCTTTTATCAGCAGGTCAACGGAGAAGTTATTGAGAAGTACAGGATCTTCTTAGACAAGAGTGATTATATCACGCAGGACATGACAGTGCAAAAGAGAAAATGGCTTACCGGACGCGCTGAGATGGTGCTCGATTATGGATGGTGGACTCATAGAGATCATGACATAGCTTTTGTTACAGATCATGACCGGGAGGTTTTCGACAAGTGGTTCCCTGATAATGGAGAGACGAAGCGAATCTGGAGACTGAATGGGTGGCAGCTAAAGGTCATTGACAGACGCAGAAAAGACATCCACAGGGAGGAATGCAGAGAAATCGAGGAACTGGCTAAGCTTACGGATCTGCCTATTCCGGATGACTTCGAAGAGTGGATCAAGGAGACTGCTCATCACAATCATTATTACATGATCTACAAGCCAGAGAAGAAAAGAAAGATTATCGGGTACTGCTCTCACTGCCACAAGGACGTGGAGCTGGATAGGAATGACCAGCATATTCGGCGAGGAGCAAAGGGCATATGCCCGGAATGCGGATTTACAGTGACATTTGTGACAGAGCATTCCAGCATCGGAAACGAGTTCGAAAATGAGGTCCTGATACAGAAGTTTGAAGGAGGAACGGTGTTCAGATACTTCTGCTCTATGGTGGCTCACGCAAAGGTTCCGGAAATCATCCCAAGATTAGAGGATGACCACAGCTATTATGAGTCGTCACGGGATATTTGCTTTGATGATGGAACAGAAAGACTTATCTGCTACGGAAATTATAAGAATGATTGTATGACCTGGTTCGATGCAAGCAAATACTGGAACGGGACGAGCAGAGACAAGGTGTGGCTATACACAAAAAATGCGAAAGAAGGCTTAGCAGGGACGCCGTGGCAGTATAGCGGGGCGGTTGAGTACCAGCAGAAAGCCGGATACCGTCCGATATATTTCGATTCCTTACTGAGGCAGATAAAGACGAAGCCATATCTCGAATATCTGATAAAGGCGGGATTCATAAACCTGGTAGACGACCTATGCAGATACTACTGGGGATGGGATCATGACTTTCCAGAGCACGCTAAAACTCCCGAGGAGCTGTTTGAACTGCCTAAGGCATATATTAACATGCTTAAACAATTAAATGGCGATACGGGCGCATTGAGAGTGCTCAGGCAGTGCTTTGCAGACAAGACTATGCCAGACCTGGAGTCCATTGGCAAATACTGTAGCTGCTTTCCTGGAGATGATGAGCTGATAGGGGTGGTCGATACGCACATGAGCGTGAAGAAATTTATGAACTATCTGGAACGGCAGGCTGGCAAGCATGAGATTCCGCATTATGAGAAAACATGGGGATCTGACTATTCGACAAAGGAGAGCAGGCTTCAGCGGTTCATAAAAAACCTTGGCCATGACTGGAAAGACTACGTAAGCTGGCTGGCTCATCTCGGATACAACACGAGAGATGAATACTATCTACTGCCGAAGGATCTGGTATCGGCACATGACAAGCTCCTAAGAGAAAAAACGGAACATGACAAGGAGCTGGAGAGCATCCGGATTCAGAAAGAATCTGAAGCCATTGAGAAGATCGTAAAGACATTGGATGCATGCCTTGATAATAACGGAAAGCTGCAGATACAAAGCAGGAAATACATGGCGATTGTTCCTAGGTCAGCGGCAGATCTTGTTGAAGAAGGACGGCATAACCATAACTGCGTTGGAACCTACATTGATCGTGTTTCAAAGGGGTTAACGATGATCCTGTTTATTCGAAAAGTGGATGACATAGATACTCCGTTCTACACAATGGAATTCCGGAATGGTCAGATTATCCAGTGCCGTGGGATGAGAAACCAGGATGCAGAGGGAGATGTACTCGCATTTTCCAAAGCAGTTGCAAGGAAGCTGATAGAGACGAATGCAGAGCAGAAATTCAGAAAGGCGGCTACAGCATGACACAACGTCAAAGAATCTACAGCCCGCTGAACAAGCTGAATGATGAAGACAGAAGAATTATCGGAGGCTATCTGCTAAAAGCGGGATACGCAGTGAAAATCGGCAGCGAAAAACCTGAGGGAAAGAAAGCAAGCCGGTACTTCGTTGAATACTGGGAGGAGGAAGAGGATGCACAAAACTAAGACCGAATGGGCAGATTACGCATGGAACCCAATCACCGGATGCCGGAATCAGCAGAGATGCCGGCTGTGTTACATCGATACGGGCGCCAAGAGATTTTCCGGAGACGTTCTCATGAACAAGGCTGCGACCGGTAAATATGAGAAGCGAGGAGACCTTTATATTCTCGATGAGAAATTCGGGACTGAGAGCGGAGGCGTGCTGACAATGCCGTTCCGATCAGAGCCTACTTACTACCGGTACAGGCTAAAATCCCTTGACCAGCTGAAAGGCGGACAGAACGTTCTTGTCAGCTATGAGGGAGAGATGTTCGGCCCATGGGTACCGGATGACATTATTCAGGAGATTTTCAATGCCTGCATGGATCATCCGAAGAATCACTACCTGTTTGTAACGAGCTTCCCGGAAAGGTACGAAGACCTCAGAAAGAAGCACATGCTGCCGGAAGGTGACCAGTATTGGTACGGATCCAGCATCGGATTTGGAACGCAGGAAGTATTTCAGAATGATGCTTACCACTGTTTTGAGGTTGTTTCGCCGGTCCCGAAGAATCCTACCATTGACCCGAAGATGGAATGGTGCATAGTCGGAGGCTGGTCCCAGCAGACTCCAATGAAATACCGGGAGCCTATCGATAAAAGCAGAACGGACAGCTTTATTCAGACCTGCCATGACTGGAATATCCCGGTATTTGTAGAGAGGACACTGAACCCGGACGAGACGGATTATACAACGCTGCATCAGATTCCGGAGATTCTAGTGAAGAAGCAGCTTAGCAGAAAGAAAGCCGAAAAGCTGGAAACAGAATGTTTCTTCTGCGGCAGGAAAGACCGGAAGAAAAACATGATCGCAATCCTTGCAAGACCAAAAAGGTCGGTCACTGCTCCTTGTCTAGGGTACATCCATCCGGATGAGCTTAAGGAATTTTGTGAACGGAACCACATGGATGCGGAGGGATATAGAAAAACAACAGAGGCATTTGGAGGAGAACATGAACAACGAGGGGTACAAGGATCCAACTGCGGAGAAAGCCGTGGGAAGAGCGTCAAGGGAAGAAAAGAAGAGGGCGTACAGGAAGTGGAGCCAGGACGAGAAAATGACGCACAGACAGGCACAGGCAATCCGGAAAATGTCTGATCAGGAGCTGATGGATTACGTCAATGATACCTGCATGAGCGCTTATAATGCCGGAATCTCGAAGGGAAATTCTTACGTAATAAGACATCTGATTGAAATGATCTCAAATCTGCCAGGTGTAGGAGTGGTCACGATGAAGCGGATAACGAGACTCTGTGAGAAGGAGGGACTCCTGGATGACTGACAGATCACTGACGGGAAGAAGGTCCAGAGCATCCGGAGAAATGTTCGAGAGATGGATTGATAGTGCCTGCGCATATTATCGGGAGCTTGGCATAGCGCATATCCAGAAGACACCGGAGCCTGTAAGGATCCTCAAACCATACGGAGAACGAAGAACAGGGCAGTTCGTAGCCTGCTTCAAGAAACAGGCTCAGCCAGACTTCAAGGGGTGCCTGTGTGATGGCACGGCAATTATGTTCGATGCAAAGCATACAGATTCTGACCGTATAAACCAAACGGTTGTTACGGAAGAGCAGACCAGTGATCTGAATGAGTTTGAAAAGATGGGGGCTCACGTATACATCCTTGTGGGGATTGGCATGGAGAATTTCTACAGGGTTCCCTGGGACGTATGGAAGAACATGAAAGAGCTGTTCGGACACAAGCATATGGATAGGACGGATTTGGAACCCTACAGGCTTAAGGAAGCAGGAACGACGATTTTATTTCTGGAGGGAATTGAACTTGAAGATACAGCAGAGTGAACTGGCAGGAAAAATTGCAAAGGTGAAAGGAGTGGTACCTTCACGCACTCCTCTCGGCGTATTACAGAACGTTTTAATTCGAGACGGGTATTTAATCGGGTCTAATACCGAAGTGACCATACAGGTCAAATTAGAGGCATCCAGAGGGGAAGAAATGTTGATCCCTTCCCATGCATTTGAGCTGATAACCAGTCTGCCTGACGAGGAACTGGAAATTACAACAGATGAGAGGCACACCATCCACATCAGCGTGGTAGGAAGAAAGACGTCCGTGGATTATCCTGGTCAGAATCCGGCAGATTATCCGAACATCGAAGAGATGCCTACAGATGCTCAGGCTGTGGAGGTAAGCGCTGAGAAGCTTCAGACATTGCTTAAGAGCGTTAGCTTCGCCGCAGGGAAGACCGGTGGCTACATGATGGAGTCAATCAACATGAAGAGCTCCGGAGGAATGCTGAGCTTTGTAGCCCTGGATGGACACCAGATAGCATGGAATCAGACGGAAACCGGGCTTGGAGAATTCGAACTGACGATCCCAAAGAGCGCAGTCAATGAAATTATCCGGCTAGACCTAAAAGGAACGGTAACCATCGCATACAGCAAAACTAGCGCGGTATTCCGCACGGAGAACTACATCGTCAGAACCAGACTGGTAGACGGAAAATATTACAGCTATAGCAAGATGTTCCCTGAGTCCACGCCAGTTGAAATAAGCGTAGACCGGCAGGACTTCATTGATGCGCTTGCCAGATCAGGCCTTTGTACGGCACAGAATGAGCCGATCATTATGACGTTTGATGGCGGGGCGGTACAGTTCCAGACCAGAGGTGGAAAAGCAAAGTACAAAGAGAGCCTTCCACTTACAGAAGCTTCACAGCATCCGGTAATTATCGGTGCAGATCCGAAACTGCTAAAGACAGCCATCATGAACTTTGTAGGTGACGAGTTGCACATGGGGCTGATCAATAGCAGGAGCCCGATCGTGATGACAGAGGATGAATCAAAGCTCAAAGAAATCGTCCTGCCGGTAAGCATCCCTGAAGCAGGGTAGACAGGAGTCAGGCATGAAGAATAAAGCTCAGAAAGCAGTCATCGCAGGAGCGGTAGCCCTGGCAATAGCTGAGGCCGTGTTTCTACACAGTACAAGCAAGGAAATGAGACCGAAAACACAGGCGAGCCCACGGGCAGGAGTGGTTAGCCAGATAGAGAAATCTATCCAACCTTCGATTGTGAAGGCAGTCAACAAGGCAGATACAGCGGGAACGAGTCTTAAAACAGAAACAAAAAGTACCGAATCAGCAGCTGATGCTACAGAAATCCAGCAGACGATTGAAACACAGGCGAATGATACGTGGATCTCTTCAGACCAGCAGGCGATATGCATTGAAGCAGGAAATAAGTACGGAATCTCTCCAGAACTTCTAATGGTGATAGTGGAGACTGAATCATCCGGGCAGCAATACGCGCAGAACGGCCCCTGTATCGGTCTTATGCAGATAAACCAGTATTACCATACCGGACGTATGTACAGGCTCGGATTCGTCAATTTGTGGGATGAGAGGGCCAATATATACACCGGTGCTGATCTCCTGAGAGAACTGCTTGATAAGTATGGCGATACAGGCACTGCACTGATGGCATACAACGGAGTAAGGGATGCCTCCAACAGGACAAGCCTTACAGAATATGCAGAGAAGATTCTCCTTCGTACAGAGGAGCTGGAAAGAATCCACGGAAAGTGAGGTAGAAAAGATGATTGAAATTCTTGAAATGCACGATGCGACTCCAGAAGAAAGAAAAGAGCTGGAAGAGCAGGCCAGGAAGTTCGAGGAGAAGTTTAAAAAGAAGACTCCTTATGAGAGGACAAAGGCTAAGGTCTATGCCACTGGGAATAAGTGGGCAATCGAAAATTTTAACGCAACACATTGAGAGGAGGCTTCCGGATGTCGCTGTTTTGGTTGATCGTATTTTTCTGGTTTCTTCACAAGGACATTCGGAGAGCCAGAGAAAAAGAAGAAAAATGAAAGCAAGGAGATTTCTTAGACGGAAAGGGGACAAAACTATGGCGGGAATCATTGTTTTAGCATCATTGGTGTGTATGACTGCATTATTTGACGACAAGATGAGGAAGAAAAGGGGGAAGCGCAGAAAAAGATAAGCCGCCCTGCGCAAGGAGATTGAGCAGAGAGGATCAGATGATCGAATGGATGTCGAGGAGGGAGCTCCTGGAGGCGTTTATGGAGGAATATGACATTATCGGACTCATAGATGCTACTGATGTGCAAATGATTGAGTTCATTCAGCGGAATCGGGATGCTCCCCTTTCCAGACAGCAGGAAAGGAACAGAAACAATGTCACGGAAAGAGGAACAATGGAGGCAGGAGGGGATGGCCTTCTGTATTCGTTATTTGGAATCCCACAACAACGATGTGGAGAGCCTTAAGAAGGAGATTAAGCGCAGAGGTGCCTATGGAATCCCAATCAGCATTAGCCAGGCAGAAGAGCGTAATTGGATGGATAGGGCCAGGATGAATAGCGTAGACACAGTTTTGATCTTATCGCTGATAACGCTCCATGATGAATTCAAATTCGGAACCAAAAGGCTTAACCGATTCAAGGAACGGATGAACTTAAAGGCTGAGTGCCTTGCAGAAGACTATACCACCTGGGATGACCAGATAAAGATACTTGCGGACGAATGCGGACTGGATCTTTCCATCCGATGGCTGGGAGAGGATCCGACGAAGAAGGAGGGCCATTGATGAGATATGTGCGGTTTATGGGATTAGATGAGTTCCGGAAGCTCTGCTATGGCATGAAGCTGGAAAACCATACAGACTGGAAGGCCAGAGCAAAGAAGACGGAGTCCAAAGGCTTCTGTTTCTTCGATGACTCAGTGCCTCCTGAGGAAAGGATTGAATATCTGACAGGTGTAGTAGACCTTACTGTGTGCGTGGTATTCGAGCTTCGGGCGCCGATCCAGATGAAGGAATCCTATGGACGATACAGGGATCCCAAGAAAGACAGAATACCGCCCAATTTTGCAGACATTTTTGCGATAAGGCCGGAAGCAATGCAGATGATCAAGGAATACAGCGTCGAGTCATATGACGCTGAGATGATGCACATTGAGAGGGTTGGAATCTGCGAACCATGGATAGGGGTAATAGAGTGGCAGCACGATTTCCCAATCCCGGCTTATATGCGGAACATAGACGAGGTGATGATATGAACGAAGAAGAAGGAATGATGAACGCCAGAAATGCGTTCGAGCGCCGGCACATGAAGGCAACGCTTATACAGCACAGCAACCGCTATACGATTATTGACTGGAGAAGAGAAGACGGGAGCGGTGAGTATTACTGCAATTTCATCGTGGATAAAAAACGTGGATCCATCATCATTTCTGGTGATCTTGGTGACTGCATCGCTACCTGGTACAACGAACTGAAGGTAAAGGATTTGGCGCACTACATGCGAAACACCGGGTACTGGACAGGAAAGATTCAGTGCTCATCCAATCTTTATGAAATCGATAGTGATGACTGGATGGAAGATTTCAAAGATTGGTATAAGGACTGGTTTGAAGATGGCGACTGGCTGGATGAAATCGTGAGACACGAAAATCCGAATTTGGATTTAACAGAGGAGGATAACCTAAGCGAAGAGAGAGATTACCAGCTGGAGGAATTCAAGGACGAGCTGGAGAAATCCATTATTTCCACTGAATCCGGAGACATCTTCTATCCAACAGATAGAATGAGCGAACTCATGGATATCATTGACCCCGATTGGTATGAAAACAGCTTTGGGAGAAGGTACAATCCAAGGATTTATTTATGGGGAGAGGGCTTCTACATGGCCTGCAGACAGTTGGACTTTGTTGAATGATAATCACACCGCCCTGTTGATTATAAAAGCGGGTGCCATACCGCGAATTTCTCCTAGGAAAATAAAGTTTAACACATACTCAGCCGGCCCGGGGCGGCGGGCCAATTTCTGAGAAATGAAAGGAGAATAAATGAGTTTCTTTGTTGATGGCTATAAGCGGACAATCAATGGATTTGAGGTTAACAACGTAAAGAACTATGCAGACAGCAAGAAATATATGGTGATCAAAATGATTGATGGTGAATGGTGGTTTGAAGCTGCTGATGACAATGCGGAGACAGTTGGGAATATCGTATCCGCATTGAACAGACTGGGAATTAGGGCAGCCGTAATAAAAAACATGAAGGAGCAGACAGCATGATGTGGTTTGTTTTATACCTTTTGGTACTGATTGTCGGTGCTGCGATTGGCTATCAAATAGGAGCGGCCAAGAAAGAAAAGAGGATTGAGAGCCTTGAAGATCGGATAGACACATTAGAGCGCCAGGTGCATCTGAATGAGCAGATCAGAGAAAAGAGGGAAAGCAAATGACAGAAATCGGCAGAGTGATCATAGGATTCGAGCGGCACGAAAAGGGAGTTATCTACTGCGTAACGAAGAAGCTGGTAGACGAGCTCAAGACGTTGCAGGGAAAAAGAAAGCATGCACACTGGGAGACATTTTCAATTATCGGAGGACCCGGAGAGATGACGGGAATCCGGTACTCAGAATGCAAAGCCGAGCTCGATGATACCGTGAACTGCGATGAATATGATTATTGTCCATTTTGCGGAGCTGTAATTGATGGAGGGGAAGATCATGAAAGCTTATAGAGCTTACTGGGCTGGAGATGATGATCATATATCCACCGTGGTCTTCGCCAATAGTGCCATTGAAGCCAAGAATGCTGTAAGAAATACGGAATTCTGGGCCGATTCAGACCAGATTTATACAGACCTAAGAGTGAAGCGGATTAAATCTCTGGATGCCGAGTATAGAGGCCATACCGAGATGGACTGGGACGACGATCAGGACAGGATAGCACTTGCGAAAGACGGATGGCACTGTTTAGAAAAAGACGATGAATGCGACAAGTGTAAGGCTAGGAAATATTGTGATCTTTGGGAATGGGAGCGTGAAGATGAAGATAATTTGTAATGGGGTCCTTGTGGAGGACAGAAATAATTCCATACGGATTACTAAAGACAGAAAAGGAGTGGAATGCGGATGCACTAGTCCGAATTATAAGTTTGTGGCTCATATGGACGGCACGGAGATCTACAGCAACTTCTTTAATTGTACATGCTGTGGAAACGTAATCACACAGACATTCAAGAGAAATGGCAAATTTACTGAAGAGGATCTGAAATGAAGATGAAAAGACTTTATACCTGCGAAATCTGCCATACAGATTATGCGGAGAAGGAAAAAGCAGTTGCGTGCGAGAAAGGACATAAGAAGGCTACTGCCTATCAAGGACATTACAAGCCAATAGCTATGACCTGGCCATATCCGTATGCAATAACTGTTACTTTTGAAGATGGGAAGCAGATTAGATACAGGCAGTAAGGAGGTATGAGGTGAGTAAGTGCAGAAGCTGCGGAGCAGAAATCATCTGGATCAGGACGAAGGCCGGAAAGAATATGCCGTGTGATGCTATGCCGAGATACTTTGCTGAAGCTGATGGAGGCAGCATTACATTCGTAACCCCGGATGGAGAGGTAAAACACGGAGAGTTCATGGAGCCAGGAATCATGGGATATATTCCACACTGGGTTACATGCCCGGACGCTTTCAAATTCAGAAAGAGAGGGTGAATGGTGGAAAATAAAATCAACCGAGAGGAGGAAGAATGATTGAGAAGATTGGAAAGGCAGCCATGTTGGAACAGTTGGCGGAGGAATGCGTCGAGCTGGCAAAGGCTGCATTGAAGCGGGCAAGGATTGAGAGGGGAGAGAACCCTACGTCGGTGACCAAAGCTGAAGTCGAAACTGCTCTCTTTGAGGAGTATACAGATGTACTTACCTGTGCTAAGGAATTGGGATTGACTGAGTGGGAAGGCCTTGCAAAAAAAGAAGAAAGAGCGATTTGAGTTGAGGTGGGAGGTATACAAGGAGGACAAAGATGGCACTAGGTAAATTCTTCCAGTGCGGAGGCTGCGGATATACCGTTATGGTCAATCTGGAATGCCCTCCGGAAGAAGTCGAAGAACAGGAAAACAAGCTGATAGCAGTTGATGGGTGGAGATATGTAAAGGCATGGAATAGCTTTATCTGCCCTAATTGCCGAAAGAATGGACTTGACCCGCTATACCTTGTCTATGCCGGGAAACCGAAAATAGAAAACAAGGTAAACAGCTATAAGACAATGATGGCACAGGTAATTCAACAAATCATGATGTTCAAGGAACTTGGTATGGGTAACCGTATCGGAAAGAAAGGAGAAGAAAATGACAAAGAGTGAATTAGTTAATTACATTGCAGAGAACACAGGCATGAAGAAGACGGAGGCAAATACCGTATTGTCCATCATTGGAAAAGCGGTTCAGAAAACTATTGATGAGCACAGCTCCGTGACACTTCCGGGAATCGGGACGTTCAGTTTCGATGTGGCAGAGTCCAGAATGGGTAGAATTCCACAGGACGAAGATCCGGCGCGTGAGTTCGAAGGTAAGCTCGGGAAAAGAATGACAGTGAATGACCCGCAGAGCAATATGGAGCTTCTTCACAATGCCCTGTTCGTCAAAGACCATGAGGCAATGATACGGGATTTCGAACATGTGGAAGACCTGAGAAGCTGGACCAGGCAAATGCTTATGGCATTCGGATGCATTGATGAAAGAGAGTGGTCCCGAATGGAAGATGATGATTACTTTGATGAAATGCTCTGGGCATACTTCCAATCCCTGAGGGCAACAGATGGGATCAAGGGATTTATTGCATTCACCTACATGAAACTCATTGGTATGGCTGATTTACAGAACAAACTAAAAGCTTATGAGGATGCGGAACAGGCGGGTGAATTTGAGTGGAAGAAGTGAGAGCTGACTGCATAGACAGAGCTGTTGCAATTCCTCCAAAGGTTATTCCGGCAGTGAAGTGGGGAACAGACCATTTCAGCTGCCGGAGATGCGGGTACGGACTTCCGGACAGCGACAGAAAGAGACGGTTCCTATATGTAAACAACAGCAAAGAACTGGAAGCACATTGGAACTACTGCCCGAACTGCGGGGGGAGAATCCTTCATGCCTCCTACGCTGGATGCTGTGGCTGGACAAAAGAGGCTGCTGACCGGAGATATAAAGAGATTTGCTAAGACCTGATGAGGATTGACCTTGGAGAGGGTTGAGATGAGAAACTTTAGCGAAATCGTAATGAATAATAAGACCAGGATGTGGGACATAAAAGTAGTGGCTCCAGACATGTACGCAGGGCTTGTGACGCTTCCTGACTGTGGCACCTGTTCCATAGTGTTCGGGTATCACGAGGATGGAATGGAGCATGTGAGCGTTGCTCCCAGACATCAGTTTAGAATTCTAACCTGGAACGATATGGCGACGTTGAAAGGGATGATTTTTAAGGACGAGGAAGAAGTCTACCAGGTCATGCCTAAGAAGAGCGAGTACGTGAATATCGTAGAGAATTGTCTGCATCTCTGGAGACCAGAGAACGGATTGACGCTGAATGACTTGTCTAAGGCGATACGGAAGGAATACTAAAACATGTTGATGTCAGACAGAGAGATAGCACACAGATTTAAGCATCGAAGCGGGACGAAGTTTGAGATGATCGGGATCCTTGCGGAGCTGAATGCAACCGGCGAGAACGAAATAAAGGAAGCCCTGTGGAGACAGGGAATAGATACTGACTCAAAACCGGGGAGAAGAAAGCAGGAACCTATGGAAAACAAGGATAAGGAAACTGTGCCGTCCATCGCCAGTACAATATCGAAGGAGCCGGAGACGAAAAAAGTCCAGAAAACCGAGCCGGAGCTTCAGAAAGAGAGTGAACCCATGCTGATTGTTCCGGAATGTGCTCTGCAGATCTTAAAATCGGAACAGGTAAGGATTGAGAAATCCATGGACGAGAAGAGAGATGAAATCAGCAAGGCACAGGAACAGCTTGAAGGAATGAAGAAAAGATGGACAGAGCTCGATAAATTTCTGGAGGACGCAGCAAGAATGAAAGGACACACAGTACAGCTCGGGTAGGAGGCGGATATACCGTTATGGTCAATCTGGAATGCCCTCCGGAAGAAGTCGAAGAACAGGAAAACAAGCTGATAGCAGTTGATGGGTGGAGATATGTAAAGGCATGGAATAGCTTTATCTGCCCTAATTGCCGAAAGAATGGACTTGACCCGCTATACCTTGTCTATGCCGGGAAACCGAAAATAGAAAACAAGGTAAACAGCTATAAGACAATGATGGCACAGGTAATTCAACAAATCATGATGTTCAAGGAACTTGGTATGGGTAACCGTATCGGAAAGAAAGGAGAAGAAAATGACAAAGAGTGAATTAGTTAATTACATTGCAGAGAACACAGGCATGAAGAAGACGGAGGCAAATACCGTATTGTCCATCATTGGAAAAGCGGTTCAGAAAACTATTGATGAGCACAGCTCCGTGACACTTCCGGGAATCGGGACGTTCAGTTTCGATGTGGCAGAGTCCAGAATGGGTAGAATTCCACAGGACGAAGATCCGGCGCGTGAGTTCGAAGGTAAGCTCGGGAAAAGAATGACAGTGAATGACCCGCAGAGCAATATGGAGCTTCTTCACAATGCCCTGTTCGTCAAAGACCATGAGGCAATGATACGGGATTTCGAACATGTGGAAGACCTGAGAAGCTGGACCAGGCAAATGCTTATGGCATTCGGATGCATTGATGAAAGAGAGTGGTCCCGAATGGAAGATGATGATTACTTTGATGAAATGCTCTGGGCATACTTCCAATCCCTGAGGGCAACAGATGGGATCAAGGGATTTATTGCATTCACCTACATGAAACTCATTGGTATGGCTGATTTACAGAACAAACTAAAAGCTTATGAGGATGCGGAACAGGCGGGTGAATTTGAGTGGAAGAAGTGAGAGCTGACTGCATAGACAGAGCTGTTGCAATTCCTCCAAAGGTTATTCCGGCAGTGAAGTGGGGAACAGACCATTTCAGCTGCCGGAGATGCGGGTACGGACTTCCGGACAGCGACAGAAAGAGACGGTTCCTATATGTAAACAACAGCAAAGAACTGGAAGCACATTGGAACTACTGCCCGAACTGCGGGGGGAGAATCCTTCATGCCTCCTACGCTGGATGCTGTGGCTGGACAAAAGAGGCTGCTGACCGGAGATATAAAGAGATTTGCTAAGACCTGATGAGGATTGACCTTGGAGAGGGTTGAGATGAGAAACTTTAGCGAAATCGTAATGAATAATAAGACCAGGATGTGGGACATAAAAGTAGTGGCTCCAGACATGTACGCAGGGCTTGTGACGCTTCCTGACTGTGGCACCTGTTCCATAGTGTTCGGGTATCACGAGGATGGAATGGAGCATGTGAGCGTTGCTCCCAGACATCAGTTTAGAATTCTAACCTGGAACGATATGGCGACGTTGAAAGGGATGATTTTTAAGGACGAGGAAGAAGTCTACCAGGTCATGCCTAAGAAGAGCGAGTACGTGAATATCGTAGAGAATTGTCTGCATCTCTGGAGACCAGAGAACGGATTGACGCTGAATGACTTGTCTAAGGCGATACGGAAGGAATACTAAAACATGTTGATGTCAGACAGAGAGATAGCACACAGATTTAAGCATCGAAGCGGGACGAAGTTTGAGATGATCGGGATCCTTGCGGAGCTGAATGCAACCGGCGAGAACGAAATAAAGGAAGCCCTGTGGAGACAGGGAATAGATACTGACTCAAAACCGGGGAGAAGAAAGCAGGAACCTATGGAAAACAAGGATAAGGAAACTGTGCCGTCCATCGCCAGTACAATATCGAAGGAGCCGGAGACGAAAAAAGTCCAGAAAACCGAGCCGGAGCTTCAGAAAGAGAGTGAACCCATGCTGATTGTTCCGGAATGTGCTCTGCAGATCTTAAAATCGGAACAGGTAAGGATTGAGAAATCCATGGACGAGAAGAGAGATGAAATCAGCAAGGCACAGGAACAGCTTGAAGGAATGAAGAAAAGATGGACAGAGCTCGATAAATTTCTGGAGGACGCAGCAAGAATGAAAGGACACACAGTACAGCTCGGGTAGGAGGCGGATATGGCAGAAATCATGATTCGGTGCATTATTGGATTCCTGGCTGTAATTGGTGCTCTGGCGGTCCTAGGATCGGTGCTGGTAGTCGCTATGATATGCATCTACGAGTGCCATGAAAAGAAGGAGGCCAGGAAGCGTGAAATGCAAGAGATGCCATCGGAAGCTGAAAGACCCGGAGAGCATTAAGCTCGGATATGGACCTGTGTGCTATGAAAAGGAATTCGGAGCATCAATGCAGAAGAAAAAAATTCAGACTTCTCAAGACGATAATACCGAGGATCAGCTACCGGGACAGATGAGCATATGGGACTACATAGAGGATGGTTCCGAAGAAAAAGAGACGGTGTAAAAATATTTATCGTGTCGCACGAAGCAATTTTATTGTATAATTCCACATATGTGCAGTACCAATGCACTTTGTCTCTATCAATTCTGCATAAATGAATCAGGAGGGGGCCGATGGACCAGAATGACCAGCAGAGGGTGTACGTCGTGATTTCTCAGGAAGATCTCGACCGCATCTGCGAAAAGGCTGCGGAGGTCGGATCAAAGACAGCCGTTAACAAACTCAAGGAAGAGGAAAAGATCAACTCAAAAAGACGCCATGACAGAAGGCTTCATAACACAGACATCCTTTTGAGAAATTATCGGATGTTCAAGCTGAGCGTGGAGGAGGCCGTATATTCCACAAAGCAGCTGGAGGAAGAGAATGCTCAGGGGATCCTTCAGCTGATGAGTGACCGATCAGACCCAGAGATCACGATTGATGCGATTCGGGAATCCAAGATCAAGACTGCAACGATAGTTGCCCACATTGACAAGATGCTTCGGATTTACAGAATTTTCTGCGATGAATCTCAGGACGATCTGGATAGACGCAGATATGAAACGCTGGTCGATAAATATATTACAAATCCAGCCCTAACAGTACAGGAAATTGCTGACAAGCAGAGCACATCAAAGGAGCTTGTATACAAAGACCTTAAGATTGCCAAAGAGCGCATGGCAGCGCTGATTTTCGGGATTGATGGAATGAATGTTCACGCATAGAAAAAATATGTTGCAACACGCATAACACAGTGTACAAAATAATTAAATTGCTTGATACAATCCCAAGTGGTAGCATGATAACTGCAAAATCCTAACAAGTGCAGTGCAGAAGAGCCTATGTCCGTGCGACGCAGGCTCTTTATGTTTGGAATTTATCCCGGAAGGAAGGTGAAAACAGAAAAAAGGGATGCTGGACGGACTGCCCGTTGCTCCTCTTCAAAGCAATACGATCGTCATGATCGTAGCAACATTGATTGAGAAGAGGAGGTACAAATGATCGGAATAATATTTCTGATTGTGTATACGATCGTCATGATCGTAGCAACATTGATTTTCTCCAAGAATGATGGGAACCGAGATAATTTTTATGTTGGCAACCGGAAAATGGGGGCTGTAAAGGCAGCTATGAGCATAGCAGCGACCTGGATATGGGCGCCGGCATTGTTTACTTCGGCACAAAAAGCCTATGAGAATGGCATTGCAGGGCTGTTCTGGTTCACCGTGCCGAACCTGTTATGCTTGCTTTTCTTTATCCCATTCACGAAGAAAATCAGGAAGGAGATGCCGGAAGGTATCACCTTATCTGGATACATCTACAGTAAGTACAAAACAAAGTCCACTAGGAACGTGTACCTGTTCGCTCTGAGCCTGTTATCCGTCCTGTCTACAGCTGTGCAGCTGCTGGCAGGTGGTAAGGTAATGAGCATAGCAACAGGATTACCGTTTCCACTAATGACCGTTATTCTGGCAGCAATCGCATATTCGTACTCCAGAATCAGTGGCATACAGGCTTCCGTAATCACGGATGATCTGCAGATGGCAATGATCTTAGGTGTATGTGCACTGTTCGTACCGATGGCATTAGCCAATGGAGGAACAACAGCCCTGGTTAAGGGACTTGGTGGCATAAGCGGTGATTACACAAGCCTTTTCGGAAGGAAAGGCGCGGAGGTTTTCTTTGCCTTTGGTCTTCCCACCGCGATAGGGCTGATCTCCGGGCCATTTGGAGACCAGTGCTTTTGGCAGAGGGCGTTTTGTACGGATGAAAAGAAGCTCGGAAAAGCATTTGGACTTGGAGCCATGCTTTTTGCTATTGCTCCGATTTCGATGGGGCTTCTTGGATTCATTGCAGCCGGATCCGGATTTATTCCAAACAGCACAGGCACTGTTAATTTTGAATTGATCACGGCACTATTTCCGAAGTGGGCGATGGTTCCTTTCATGGCCATGCTGATTTCCGGACTGCTTTCCACCGTAGATTCACACCTTGCTGCAATCTCATCACTCACTACGGATATTCTGGATCATCCGACTGAAAAGACGAATAAGGCATCAATGCTGATTCTGCTTGCTCTCGGAATCCTGATTGCCAACATCCCGGGTATGTCTGTGACACAGCTTTTCCTTTTATACGGAACTCTAAGGGCTGCCACGCTTCTTCCGACCATGATGACTCTTCATGGAACGAAGCTGTATGGAAAAGATATCACCCTTGGAGTTGTGCTCTCAATGGCTATAGGGCTTCCTATTTTCGCCTATGGGAACATTTGCAACCTTTCAGCCTATAAGACTGCGGGATGCCTACTTACCGTCCTTCTGAGCGGTTTAGTGAGCTTCTGCGGGGCAAAGCTGAGGAAGGAGCGTGCCGTATGTTAGGAAAGAAGCAGAATATAAAGAACGAGGACTGGATCGCGGCTGTTAAGGCAATTAAAGAGACAGTCAAAAAGGCTGATCTGGATGCTAAGGTAAAGGCGGCTGTAGAGGACATAAAAGAGAAGACAAAAGGCAAGAAGGCCGCTTATGGATGGTCTGCCGGAAAAGATTCTCTAGTTCTCGGGAAGATATGCGAGATGGCGGGCATTAAGAAATGCGCGCTTGTGGTATCTGACCTTGAATATCCGGCATTTGTTGACTGGATTGATAAGAATAAGCCAGAAGGCCTGACGATAATCAATACGCACCAGGATCTTCAATGGCTTCAGAATCACCCAGAGATGCTCTTCCCTCAGGATAGTACGAAGGCGGCACAGTGGTTCCACATCGTACAACATAGAGGGCAGGCGAAGTTCTATAAGGACGAGGATCTGGACATCCTGATTCGAGGAGAACATCTCCTTGAACCCATGAAACACATAGTTCAAGAGCTTCTCAAAGAGGGGAAGACAGTGGACGAGATCGGGAAACAGTTAGGAATGAAGCCTGAAGAAATCTTCCGTCTGTCGAACTTCTCCAAAGAGGACTTTTTGAAAATGATGGCTGGAGAACATGCGTTCTCAAAAGCTGAATTCATCACGAAACTGTGATGAAAGCTTAGCTATCATGCCGAAACTATACACGGAAAGGGGGAAAGGAGGATGCCAAAGTCAAATAACCCTGCACGAGAAAAAGCCCGGAAGCTATATGCGAACGAGAATAGAACTCTGAAGGAAATCGCCCAAGCTCTGGGAGTTGCCGAGGGAACAGTGAGGAGCTGGAAAAACCGTGACAAGTGGGATTCTCCGAACCCTGACCGTAATGTAAAAAAAAACGAACGCAACGTTGCAGAGGAAAAGCGCAACGCAACACCTCAAAAAGGTGCAACGTTGCAGAAGAAAAAGCGAGGCAGACCTACCAAGGCAGAGGCTGAAGCGAAAGCCGAAGAAGCCAAGAAGCCAAAACCTAGAGGACGGCCTCATAAGGGGAACACATTCGCAGTTGGCCATAAGCATGTGCAGCCGAAAGGCAACACATACGCTCTGAAGCATGGAGCCTACTCCCTGGCTAAATGGGGAGTGCTCGATGATGAGGAAGAAGCCTTCTTGGATGATATTCCTGATGACACGGAGACACAGCTAATTCAAGAGATCCAGATGTACACCATACGGGAACGCAGAATCATGAAGGCCATCAACAGATACCGCGATGGAAAGCCTGTTGCCATGTCCACGATGACAAGATCTGAGACCAAGAGATCATTCCAAAACAAAGAGGATGAGGAGAGTTACTATCGAGAAATTCAGAAGCGGATTGAAAACGGGGAACGTCTACCGGGCGAAGCATATCAGCTACAAACCACTACCGAAAACGCAGATAACTTGATACTACGGCTTGAAAAGGAGCTCTCTACAGTTCAGCGAAATAAGAATGCCGCGATCGATTCCCTCCGTGAGTACCGCAAAGAACGGGAGGAGGCTGAAGGAGGTAAGGGCAATGACATGGTTAGAGCTTGGATTGATGCCGTGAAGAAGTCGAGAGAGGAGGAGAACGGTGATTCTTGACGATGACATTCTCGAATTTCTCGATGAGTCAATTCCCATGTGGCAGTATGACCCGGAGCGATTCTTCCGGGAAGTGCTGGATTTCCATCCGGATCCCTGGCAGCTGGAAGCAGCAAATGCCCTGGCTTCTAGCCCTAAGGTCAGCATTAAGTCTGGACAGGGTGTCGGAAAGACTGGCCTTGAGGCTGCGGCGTTTCTCTGGTTCATCACCTGCTATCCGTATCCGAGAGTCGTAGCTACTGCTCCAACGAAGCAACAGCTGCATGATGTGCTGTGGTCTGAGATATCTAAGTGGATGTCAAGGTCTCCACTGCTTCAGATGCTGCTCCGATGGACTAAGACCTATGTTTACATGATAGGCGAGGAACGACGATGGTTCGGAGTTGCCAGAACAGCAACGAAGCCTGAGAACATGCAGGGATTCCATGAAGACAACATGCTTTTCATCGTGGATGAGGCTTCCGGCGTTGCAGATCCAATCATGGAAGCAATACTCGGTACCTTATCTGGTGAGAACAACAAGCTTCTCCTCTGCGGAAACCCTACCAAGTCCAGCGGAACCTTCTACGATTCCTTCACCAGGGACAAAGGGCTGTATAAGAACCTCACAGTTTCATCTGAGGATAGCCCGAGAACCAACAAGGAGAATATCAAGTCACTGATAGCAAAGTATGGATACGACAGCAACGTCGTAAGAGTACGAATCAGAGGCCTGTTTCCAAAACAGGATGATGATGTATTCATCGGAATCGACATGTTGGAAGCGTGTTGTTCAAAACTCTATGAGCTACCGGATGACAAGCGGTCTCCACTGGTCATATTCGGAGTCGATGTAGCCCGCTTCGGAGACGATGAGACAATCATATATCTCAATGATCGAGGCAAATGCAAACTAGCAGGGAGTCACAGAGGACAGGATCTTATGAAGACCGTAGGAGAAATCGTGCGGCTTTACAACAGATTCGTGTCTGACGAGCTATCAAAGCAGCGTGCAGCGAGAGAAGACGGAGAAGATTACGAGCCGTATCGAGGCAGGATATATGTCCAGATCGACGATACCGGCCTTGGAGGCGGAGTTACCGACAGACTGAAAGAGGTCAAGATCGAGCAGAAGCTGACGCAGATGATGATTATCCCTATCAATGCGGCAGAAAAGATCGAGACGGACACCCTGGACGGTAAGGAAGCTGCCAAGTATTACAACAATCTGACAACCCACATGTGGGCTACCGTAAGAGATCTTCTGAAGGAGAAGGATATCCAGATTGATGATGACGATGTGCTGCTCGCAGAGATGTCCAGCCGGAAGTACCGTACAGCTAGCAATGGAAAGCTTGAGCTGGAAAGTAAAGACGATATGAAGAAGCGTGGACTTGACTCTCCTGACCGTGGAGATGCGCTGGCACTGGCCTGCTATCTTGGGAAGATCAAGAAGCATACAGGATCTGCTCCGAGCGTAGAAGCAGTCAATACCCTTCATAAGTCGAGCTACTGGACGAAGAACAAGAAACGATAACAAGTAACTGGCGGGACTTAAAGGTCCTGCTTTTTTAATTGCCAAAGAAAGGAGGTGGAAGGCAATGAGTGAGATTGGCCGTATAGGTCAGAACCGATACGGAGGAATAATTCGAGAGGAGTTTCTTCCGGAGCTTCAAGGCCTTAACGGTATCAGGACTTACCGGGAAATGGCAGATAACGATGACACCATAGGAGCAATCCTATTCGCCATCAAGATGCTTATCCGGCACGCTACATGGTCAGTAGAGCCGAATGGAGATTCTCAGATTGACCATGATGCCGCCGAGTTTGTTGAGTCCTGTATGGACGATATGAGCCAGACCTGGACGGATTTCATTTCCGAATGTCTGAGCTTCCTCACCTATGGATGGAGTCTGCATGAGATCGTCTATAAGCGTCGAATGGGGAAGACAAGGAATCCGGAGACAAATAGCCACTACTCAGACGGCTTGATTGGATGGCAGAAGCTTCCGATTCGTGCACAGGAGACGCTTTATCAGTGGGAATTTGATGACCGTGATAACCTGGTAGGCATGACACAGCAGCCGCCTCCTGATTATGGGACATACACCATCCCAATGACAAAAGCATTGCTATTCCGGACGGAGTCCAATAAGGACAACCCGGAAGGAAGGTCAATCCTCAGAAACGCCTACCGAAGCTGGTACTTCAAGAGAAGGATACAGGAGATTGAGGCAGTAGGAATCGAGCGAGACCTTGCCGGCTTTCCTGTAATAAACGCTCCGGAAGGGGTTGATGTATGGAATGCGAATGACCCGGATATGGTGCAGATTAATTCAGCTCTCACGTCGATGGTTAAGAACATCCGACGAGACGAGTATGAAGGCTTGGTATTACCTTTCGGTTATCAGTTCCAGCTTGTAAGCACTGGAGGCGCACGGCAGTTTGATACCAATTCCATCATTGAGCGGTACGACACCAGGATTGCCATGACAGTGCTTGCAGACTTCCTGATGCTTGGTCATCAGCAGGTCGGATCTTTTGCCCTGTCTTCGGACAAGACGGAGATGTTCGGAACAGCCATCGGAGCATTCCTCGATATCATCTGCGAAGTATTCAACAACAAGGCAATCCCGGCCTTGATCGATATAAATGGTCAGCACTTCGATGGAATCACCGATTATCCGCAAATGAAGCACGGAGAAGTCGAGGATGTCGATGTCAAGGAACTGGCAGAGTTCATCAACACCATGGTTGGCGCAGGAATCATTGTTCCAGATGCAGATCTGGAGGATTACGTCAGAGATCTGGCAAAGCTGCCTGATCGGGCAGAGACCCCGCAGAGCACACCGGATGATAAACGTACTCCGAGAGAGGAGGAAAGCGATGAGCCGGATGATCCAGAGCCAACCGATGCAGAGGTTGAAGAAGCGAAGAAGCGTCTTGGGAGGTGAGGAAGATGTGGAAATACATTGTCCCACGCACCAAACTTGCCAAGGCAACCGGAGCGCATGCGGTACTACTGAAGCTGTTGGATGATTTCGTCAATCAAAATGAAACGGAGCCAATTCGTGTCCTTGTACGCACCTGGAAGGATCAGGCTCTTGTTCTGACCTATCAGCAGATTAGAACATGGATAGATTCCGGGGACGTCTCACAGGCCGATTTAGAGGCATGGAGAGGCGATTACATGAAGGCACTCGGCGAAAAGCTGAAGCCTATATGGATGAAAGCAGCGTCTGCTCCAGTGGTTCCGGATAACCCAAACTTCAAGTGGATATCCGACAGCGAATGGGAGTACAGCCCTCAAAAGGGAGGTATGGACCGATGGCTCAGAGATCACACGGCAAAGCTGGTTACCAAAATCAACGATCAACAGCAACAGGCTTTGAAAGATGTAATTGCATATGGGAAGCTCCAGAAGATGGGGGCAGATGAGCTGTCAAAATACCTCAGGCCACTGGTAGGGCTAAATAGCCCGCAGGCTATGGCAAATGCAAAGTATTACCAGACTATGAAGGCAAAGCTGGCAGAGGAACATCCGAGGATGAAGCCGGAGAACATCGAGAAGAAAGCCCGGCATATGGCTCAGATGTATGGAGAGAAGCAGCATCGTGATCGGGCAAAAATGATTGCCCAGACAGAGCTTGTGAACGTCTATAATTCGGGAAGCCATTATGCCATCATGCAGGCGATAAGTGACGGGTATATCGATGCTGTTACAAAGACCTGGGTGACAGCGAGATCTGATCGTGTATGTGCCGGTTGCGCTGCGCTTGAAGGCGTAACTATTCCGGTGGACGATTATTTTGCATTCAGAGGCATAAGGGTTTTATATCCTACGGCACATCCGAGATGCAAATGCGTTGTGGAATACAATATCAATGAACAAAAGAAGGAGAATTACGACACGTCAAATTATTACATGTCAAAAGCTAAGATTGATGACTATCTACTAAAGCCGGGTGCCAAGCATTCCAAAGAACTTTTTGATCTGGGATATTCAAAAGATGACAGTATTGCTCTTAACCATGAGATTAATGCCAAATTCCCATTAGTAAATAATGTAGAATACGTGTATAATAAAGATGGCTCATATAAATTCAGCAAATTTATGGAACTCGGGATAACTCAAAGTAAGACATTTAGAACTGTATGGCTGCAAGAACCTGGATCAGATAAACCTCGTTTTGTCACAGCATATCGTTTTACCCAAAAGAAATGAAGGTGAAAAGATTGCATAAACTTTATGATATTGTAAAGATAAAACGTAATAATTTGACTGGTACCATCGTTGACGTAGGTGTTCGCGGTGGAAAAAGGATTTATGTTGTTGAAAGCGACTCGGAGGGAGAGCGAACAGACGCAGATTATGGAGGACAATGGCCTCTCTATGATTGTACTGACGATGATATTACAACAAATTAAAACCGTCCGCCTTATTGCGGACGGTTTTTTTATGCCATAACTACGGAGGGAAGGATGAAAAGCTTTGATGATCTTATTTCCTTCAAGGAACCGGAACCGGTGATGAAGGAAAAGAAAACAAAGCTGTCAGGAAAGTTCAAGATCCAGAAGTCGGACGATGACAAGAGACTGGCCTTTGGTTGGGCTAACGTCACGGTATCGGTAGACGGTGAGGAACTGGTTGACTGGCAGGAAGACATGATCGACCCGGAAGACCTCGAAAAGGCAGCCTATAACTTCGTACTGAAGTTCCGGGCAGGCGGGGAGATGCACAAGAAAGAGAAGAAGAACAGGGCTGTACTAGTAGAGTCCATTGTTTTTACCGAGGAAAAACAGAAAGCCCTTGGAATCCCCGAGGGAACACTTCCTATCGGGTGGTGGATCGGCTTCTATGTCCCAGATGATGATCTGTGGGCGAAGGTCAAGGATGGCACCTACACCATGTTCTCAATCGAAGGCAAGGCCCACCGTGTAGAGGTAGACGAGGACGGAAACGAAGTCACAGAGGAGGAATCCGAAGATGGCGAAGAAACACAGTGATATAGCATTCGGCAGGTTCTGCACCTGCCGTTTTCTATATAAAAATTTCAGTGAAAGGAGGTAGACAGGACAGTGGCCCACAAGTTGAAAGATTTGGAAATTACAAACGTAGATTTCGTGGATGAGGGAGCAAACAAGGGAGCGGACATCCTCATCACCAAGAACAGGGACGGGAAATCCGGACTGCGGAGAGCATGGGAGACCATTGCGAAAGCCCTTGGCCTGGTGGATGAAACCGATGGCAGGGAATCTGTCGAAAAGAGTGCTCATACCTTTGAGGAGATGACAGCCGTCGCGTCACTTGAAAAGATCGATGACGAGATGCGGGAAATGACTCGAGCAGTCAGAGAATCACTCTGGTCCATCCTCACAGACACTGAAATCGCAGATGATGACCGGCTCGGTCTGATGGAGCAGAGCATCGACCAGTTTACGGCGGCGGCGAAAGCGGCGTCAGCCAAATGGGCATCAGGAAAGCTGAGCAATATCAGCAAGGTAAAGGATGGCGATGCCGTCCAGAAGAATGAGTCGAAAGGAGACATTGAAGACATGATCAAGATTGATAAGTCCAAGATGAGCGAGGAAGAGCGCAAGGCTTATGAGGCGCTTATCGAAAAGTTCAAGGTCGAAGTTCCGGAAGAGGACGAAGTGACCAAGGCAACTGGCACGGATAAGACTTCTAAGGTTGATCCTGGTGAAAACGAGGAAGAGGTCGAGGAAGAAAAGCCGGCAAAGACTAAGAAGGCAGACAAGACCTGCAAGAGCAAGGAAGAGCCTGCTGAAGAGGATGTTTACAAAGGTCTGAATCCTGCGGTTAAGGCTGAGCTCGAATCACTGAAGAAGTTCAAGGATGATATCGAGACCCAGCAGCTCACCGAGGTAGCCAAGAAGTACGAAGTCCTCGGCAAGAAGCCTGAGGACCTGGTTCCGACTCTGAAGAGTCTTAAGGCTGCCGGTGGAACCGCATACAGCGACATGATCGCAGTCCTCGATTCCGCAGTTCAGATGACTGAGCAGAGCGGCATGTTCTCTGAGATCGGCAAGTCCAGTCACGGGTCTGCTCCTGCTCACGTGGCAAAGAGTGCCGCAGAAGGAAAGATTGAGACCATCGCAAAGGGATTCATGGAGAAGGATCCGAACCTCGGCTATACCCAGGCTGTGGCCAAGGCATGGGCAGAGAATCCGGATATCTATGACGAGTATGAGTCCGAAAGCCACCAGTAAGAAAGGAGAATAAGCAATGGCAAACTTCAATGGAGTACAGATTAACCAGTCCGTAACCATCACAGAGATTGCCGGCGCAGATGTGACGGACATCCGCAACCTGATCGTCAAGTATGACGAGAACGGTGCTGTTGTTCCCGCTACTGCCGGTACTGATATCCCTGTAGGTATCGCTATCATCGAGGCTGGATATAATGATGCATCCGGTCTCGAGTCTGGAAAGGTAACCGAGGGAGACGATGTTGATATCCAGGTCAAGGATATCGGCTACGTCCTTGCCGGAGGCACCATCAAGAAGGGCGCTGAGGTTACCGCTGACAAGGACGGCAAGGCTGTAGCAGCTGCCGCAGGCAACTATGTCCTTGGCATTGCCCTTTCCAATGCAGCCGCTGGCTCTTACGTCCGCGTACAGATCCAGAAGTATCAGAAGAACGCCTGAGAATAGGAGGTCATAAGAATGGCAAGAAATACTGCTGCGGGCATTTCCGCAGAAATCGCTAAGGGGCTGTTCAAGCCACACACCGCTCTTACTAACATGGCTCTGGCATACTACCAGAACCCTGCGAATTACTTCGCAAAGAGCATTTTCCCGATCTGCAATGTAGATCTGTCTTCTGACAACTACTACGTTTTTAACAAGGAGGATCTGCTCCGTGACAACTGGAATCGGAAGCCTGCTTATGGCAAGGTTGATCCCGCTCCGGTATCCGAACACATGGAGAGCTATTCCTGCCGTGTTGATCAGATGATCATGGGCATTGACCAGATCCGTCAGACCGATCTCAGCAGACGCCAGGGACCGGCTACTATGGATCCGGCACGCCAGAGAGTCAGAACTATCGCCGAGCAGGCAAACATTCATCAGGATCGCATCTTTGCTGACCACTACTTCAAAGCAGGAGTATGGAACAATGAGTTCTCCGGAGTTGACACTACCACAGCGTCTGGGAAGAACTTCATTAAGTTCTCCAATGGTAACTCCGATCCCATCAAATTCATTGATGACCGGAAGACCGAGATGCAGGAGAGCACCGGTAGGACTCCGAACCGACTGGCACTTGGAGCCAACGTATTTAAGGCACTGAAGAACCATGCAGGAATCCTTGAGAGAGTTAAGTATGGAGGAACCACTGCAAACCCGGCATCCGTAACCATGAACGTACTGGCACAGCTGTTCGGCGTAGACCAGGTGGTTGTACTTAACTCCATCATGAACAAAGCTGAGGCTGGTGCAGCTGCAAATATGCAGTTCATCGGTGATCCGGATGCGTTCCTTCTGGCATATGCGACTGACGCACCTTCCATTGAAGAGCCTTCCGCAGGCTACATCTTCACATGGGATATGCTCGGTGATGGCCAGACCCTCCCGATCATCAAGTATCTTGGTGAGAACGGTACTCATACTGAGTTTATCGAAGGACTGATGGCATCTGATCAGAAGGTAGTAGCTAACGACCTTGGAATGTTCTTCAAATCCGCAGTCTAAGGCATAGAAAGGAGCAGACATGAGACTTTTTGCAAAGACGCCCTGCTCCTTCGGGGGAAAGAAATACTTCATCGGTCAGGAAATCCCGGCCGGTGAAGTTATCGACCCTGAGGCACAGCAGAAGATGGGAGTTGTTTCCATTGCATCTGATGATGGTACTCCGGCTGCTTTGATTCCAAACGTGGGAGAGGTCAAGTTCAAGGTGCCTGTCTCGAATGGCTCTGAGACCTCCGTAATTGACCTTACAGAGGCGGAACTGGCACAGGCCGTGGGAATAATGCAGGAGGATGTAAAGACTGCTGTAGGCGAAATTAAAGAGGCTGAGAGCGAATCCGTGCTTATCTTCGTAAATGCACTCGACAGTCGTAAGTCTGTAGTGGATGCGACAGCGAAAAGGGCAGAGGAGCTTGCCGGGGAGGTAAAGGCCGATGCGGCGGGTGACCGCTGATGATGACCTATGAGTATGACCCGTCGAAGCTCACCGAGAACGGAAAAGACCTGATGCGGTTCCAGCTTGGAGACACTATGGTGGAAGGAAAGCAGGATACCTGTGCTCTCTGTGACGAAGAATACAATGCCTGCCTGGCAATGTATCCGGATTCATGGAAACGGGCGAAGCTGGCCTGCCTTGAAACCATCTTCCGAAGATTTTCCTACGAGGTCAACACCACAGACGGACCCGTGAACCTGTCATATGGCGAGCGGGCGAAGCTGTGGAAGGAAGAGTATGCCAAGTTGAAAGCAGAGCTGGATGCTGCGAATGTCTCTCCCGAGGCAATCGCAAAGAACGGATGCGACACGCATAGAGATCCTTACTTCCGTCTCGGGATGATGAGCAGAGACCATGCGGGAGAGGTTCCGAAAGGAGGCCGGTAATGTACGATAACCCGGTAAGAGGCATGTACCGAAGGCCGGGAAACCTGTACAAGGAGTTCCGGCTGATGAAAGAGTGCACAAGGCTCTCAGATACAGGCATACCTGTGAAACACTATGAGGACACCGGTAAGGTTTTTCGTGGAATTCTGGCACAGGCTAACACGGATCAGGAACAGCGCCACATGCACCTGTGGGATTCTGATCAGCATTCATTGACACACACCATCGTGGCAAGAGGCAAGGCCGTCTGCAAGAAGGGAGATATGCTGGCTGGAAACAACCAGCTTTTTTATATTCTCCTGGTGCAGGATGTCGGCCAACTCGGTGCCACGACGATTTACTACGTGGAAGAAAGGAATGATGTGAAATGAGTCCGGAAGCAGGAGCTGCACAGCTTGGAATTGATGTAGCCAGTGGTATACAGGAGATCAATCAGGCAGTCATGTCCAGAGCCTACAAGGTGCAGAATGCGTTAAGGAATGCAGAGATTGAGGTACTTACATCCGGGAGCTATCCGCCTGCATCTGCCCCGGGTGAAGTCCCGCATATGAGATCCGGCAATCTAAGGAATCTGTGGACATTCGGCGTAAGAGGAGGGAGCGGAAATATCACTGTTTTCGGCGAACCTGGAGTTAATTATGCCGGATATCTCGAAGAAGGGACAAGGAAGATGGCTGCCAGGCCGTTTGTGGACAAGATCATTGAACGTACAGAGAAGGATATAGACGGGATCTTCGCGGACTTGTAGGAGGTGACCCATGTTAGTAACGAACGACGAAACGCCTCACTTCAACCTCGATGAGGTAAAGCGAGGAACGCTGATCTGGGCAAAGCACAGCTCATGGTCAGATGCAGAGATGGGATTTGTTACGAGTGCTTCAAAGGATGAGATTGCGGTACAGTATCCGCCGAGAATCCAGAACGTGACGAATCACTTCTTCATCCCTGCGCAAGAAGCGGCTGCTGGCCAGTGGGAAATCCGGTATACAAACGACATGGTTACCGTTTCGAAGTATCCGGAGGTGAAGGCAGATGAATCTTAAACAGCTGATCTATAAGCGGCTGGTTGAGAATGATGATCTGACTGGAAGACTGGCTAAGTTTTATGATGGACCGGCAGTATTTGACACCGAGGCACCCTCTGACCAAGACGAGGGATGGGGCGGAAAGACCCAGTATCCGAGATGTGATTACATCATCGATACGCAGGCAAATGAGGAGCGTTCATCCGTAGGCACATTAAGTATCACGGTCTACACGGAACGCACCTCTATGGTCATTTTAGCGCTGTCTGCGGCCATCAAAGACACCTTCCGGGACATTCTTCTGAACCCAGAAGGAACTGACGGGCCGTACTCCTTCGCCTGGGCGAGGACTGACGGCTTTACGCTTCCGGGAACGAATATCATAGGACAGACAACGCAGTTCGATATCGTTGAGTATCCGAACCAGGAGACAACAGATCCCGATCCGCAGGTTACACTGTCGAGATACCTGAAGGAGTTGTACCCAGAGGCAATCATCATAGGAATAGACCGTATCGGAGATATGGTTCTTTCAAAAGACGCTCCGATCATTTATACGGAAGTCCAAAGGCTTGTCATGTCAACTGGGCATAATCTTCACACAATAACCTGGCTTGACTGTCAGATGTCTGTGCATGTCTTGTGCCCGGTCAAAGCGGACAACCTAAAGATGTGCGCAGCCATTGAGCAGAAGCTTTCCATGGAAGGAGAACTGTTAATGACGGATGGGTCTCTAATGAGAATCAACGGGGTACAGTTCGACCGGAAAGCCGACTACCTTAGGATCGGACAGATTACCGTATTCACGCATTACGGTGTAGTTAAGACCACTCCAAAGCCGCACACAATCCAATCTATCAATATCAACCAGTAGATGGAGGTAAAAAATGAACGATGATACTAAGCAGGTTAATCCTGCAAAGGAAGCTCCTAAGGCTGAGCCGGTACGCGTCATCAAAGCACCGGACGAGGAGCCTCTTTATTCCCTTGAGGAGCTGGAAGAGGCTGCCAAGACACGTTTCCACACGATGCCGGAGGTAGTGTATACGGCGCTCAAGCTGGAAGGCCTTAAGGCTGCAACAATTTCTAACACTGAGAAACTGGTGAAAGAGTTTCTGGAAAGAGAGGTAAAGTAAATGGCAGGAACATTCATGAAGGGGGAAACAAAGGTCCGCCCTGGTGCTTACTTCCGTGTAGAGAAGGCCGGTACCGATGCAGTCGCCGGAGCAGATGATGGAGTGGTATGCGCTATCTTCGCAGCTGATTTCGGCCCGTTAGGTGCGGCAAAGACCCTTACGGGCACCGATAACTACCAGAATTTTTATGGCAACGGCGGAAACACCGATATGCTGAGAGAGATCTATGCAGCTTCTCCCAAGAAGGTAATCTGCATCCGTCTTGGCGATGGAGGAACAGCTGCAAAGGCTGAGGTTGCCGCAGCAACAGGAACCGTAACCCTGACCGCAAAGTATGCAGGAAGCAAGAAATTCACCTATTCCGTAAAAACCAAGGCTGCAGATTCCACCAAGAAGACCGTAGCGATCTATGCTGACGGATCCGTGTTTGAATCTCATGACTTCGCAGTCGGAGATAATGAGGTTGACGAGTTTGTAGCTGCATTCAAGGATTCTGAGAACTTCGCAGCATCCAAGGGAACGGCAACCGGAAAGATAACTGAGACCACTTCTACTGCTTTCACAGCCGGCGAAGATCCGAAAATCACCAACGCCGATTATTCTAACGCCTTCAGCATCGCCGAGAAGTTCCGCTTCAACGGTATCTGCGTTGATTCCAACGACAATGCGGTGCATCTGCTTCTCTCTGCATTCCTCGACAGGATTTACAACGTTGGCCAGATGGCTGTCTGCTTCGTTGCGCAGGATCCTTCCGAGACTCTGGCAGACAGGGAGGCTGCGGCAGCTGCCTTCAACAGCGAAAAGGTCCACTATGTGCTTAATGCGCATGTTAAGGAGTCAGAGGCGGAACTGAAGGGATATCTCCTGGCCGCCAGGATCACCGCCGAGTACGCAGTGACACCTTCCAGCCAGTCCATGACTCACAAGGTCATCAGCGGATGGACAGAACTCCTTGAGCCGCTGACTCCCACACAGATGACGGAGGCAGAGACCGAGGGATGCCTGGTTCTCTCCACGAATGCAGCTGGCCAGGTATGGATTGACTATGCAATCAACACTCTGGTTACCCCGAAGGATGACCAGGACGCCGGGTGGAAGAAGACCCGCAGAACCAAGACCAGATTCGAGCTCATGACCAGATGCAACGATCAGGCTGATTCCATGATCGGAAAGGTGAATAACGATGCGAACGGCCGTGCTACCGTTGTAGCTCAGCTCCAGACCATCGTTAACAGCATGATTTCCGAAGGGAAGCTGGTTGCAGGAACTGTTTCCGAGGATACCAATTCAGTATCCGATGGGGACTATGCATACTTCGTGATCGATGTCGTAGACCTTGATTCTATCGAGCATTTATATCTCACCTATCGGTTCCGGTTCAGCTCTATCGTCTAAGAAAAGGAGGTACGTATAAATGGCTATCAATAACAGGGCATCATCTGATGCTAGAAACGCACGTACTGGCAAGGACGCCGCCGTCTATGACGGTGACGGAAACATGCTGTACTCCGTAGATACATTCCAGTCGAAGGTATCCTACAATAACGCAAAGTATTCACCCCTCGGTGACCCGCAGGAGCATGAGACTTCCAACACCTATGGCATCACTATCACATACTCCGAAATCGTGATCGAGGATGCCGATAACTTCAAGACGCTGATCGACGCCATGCATTCTGGCGTAACTCCGCAGCTGGTGTTCCAGGGGGTCCTTAGTGGCCTCAATGGTTCAGAAGAGCGGGTAGTATATCGTGACTGCATTCCATCTGGCGATATCGATCTCCAGAACTTCGAGAACGGAGATGTCATTAAGAGGAGCTGGTCGTTGTACTGCAATGGCAAGCCAGACCTTCAGAAGACACTTTCCATCTGACCACCTTTCCCAATCAATAATGCACAGGGGCGCATGACCGGCGCCCCTTTTTTCTTATAGGAGGATAAGAAATGGCAACACTGAAGAAGACTATCACCGACACCGAAAAGGCTCCGGAAGTAGTAGACGAGGAGTTTACCGAGCAGGAGACACAGGATCAGGAGAAAACCAAACTCCGCACCAATGAGAATGACTTCATTGCCGGAATGCTTCAGGCAGCTGAGGACAGAACTGAAGTCACGAAGCTCTTTGAAGTAATCCGGAATGGCCATAAATATTTCGAATTCCACCTGCATGCGCTATCTGATGAAGAGGCCCGTCAGTGCAGAAAGAAGTACACCAAGTTCGTGCGTAACCGGTCGATTGGCGTCAAGTTCGAGGACTCTGTTGATCAGGCGAAGTTCCGGAGCTCTCTGATCTATCATGCCACCACGGAAGAAGACAGGGCGAACCTCTGGGACAACAAGAAGCTGTGGAGCGGTCTCCAGATGAAAGGGTACCAGATCGTAACTGCTCTGGATGTTATTGAGGCAGTGCTTAATGGTGGAGAGAAGGACCGTGCCCTGGAGATGGTAAACGAACTTTCGGGGTACAACACGGACGACGCTGATGAGGCTGATCTTTACCGCGAAGAAACAGCAAAAAAATGATTCGTGCCGGCGGAAGGGTGACTCTTCTTCACCAGATCTTCCAACGGACCGGATTAACCCCAACTGAGGTATATTCCAGGTCACCATGGGAGCGTGCATTCCTGCTCGCTTCTATGTCGGTCCGTCTTGAAGATGATAAGAAAGGAGGTGCGGACAATGGCCAGTAAAACGATTCAGATTGAAATTCCGATTACCGTCGAAGATAATGCCTCGGGAGCGTTGGATTCTATTCAGAGCAAGCTGAGCGGACTAGGAACAAGCGCTTCAAAGGAATCTGCGAAAGTCAATAAGTCCTCATCTCAGATGCGAAAGGGCTTTCAAGACATTGGCACTTCTGCAGAAAGAGGATTCGCTTCAGCAGAGAGGTCGGCAAAAGGATTTGAAAAAACCCTCTCACAGGCCGATAAAGAAACACAAAATTTCAACAAAGAGAAGATTGAAAAAGTAATTGCCGTAAAGGACAAGGCAACGTCCGTGATTTCTAAAATCGCATCGATGGGAAAGAGCCTTGCCGGAAAGGCGTGGAATATCACTGTCTCTGCCGCAGATAAGATTACCAGCCCAATAAAAAGTGCGCTAAAGGCAATTACAAGCCCGCTGGCAGCTGCTGGAGTGACCATCGGCGGCACAGCCATGCTCTCAGATGTAATCAGCACCTACACGGGATTTGAGGCTGAAATGAGCAAGGTGAAGGCAATTTCAGGCGCTACAGAAGCGCAATTTGAAGCCCTCACCGCCAAGGCTAAGGAAATGGGCGCCACTACAAAGTTCACTGCGGAGGAATCCGGACAGGCCTTCGAGTATATGGCCATGGCAGGATGGAAGCCTCAGCAGATGATGGACGGCATCCAGGGTATCATGAACCTTGCAGCCGCTTCCGGTGAGGATCTGGCCACTACATCAGATATCGTCACGGACGCACTGACAGCCTTCAACCTGTCAGCTGAGGATTCTACTCACTTCGCTGACGTTATGGCACAGGCATCTGCCAGCGCAAACACGAATGTCGGTCTTATGGGACAGACCTTCCAATATGTAGCACCAATCGCGGGAGCCATGGGATACAGCATTGAAGATACAGCTCAGGCTATCGGACTTATGGCAAACTCCGGAATCAAAGGAGAGAAAGCCGGCACAGCATTAAGAAGTATGCTCACAAGGCTTGCTGACCCGCCAAAGGATGCGGCAACGGCTATGGAGGCTCTGGGAATCAGTATTACGAACCAGGACGGATCCATGAGGTCGCTATCTGACGTCATGGGACAGCTGAGAAAAGGCTTCTCCGGTCTCACAGCAGACCAGAAGGCCAAGTATGCGTCCGATCTGGCAGGACAGGAGGCAATGTCTGGACTGCTGGCTATCGTTAATGCTTCTCAGGACAGCTATGACCAGCTTGCCGATTCGATATCAAATGCAGATGGAGCATCCCAGAAGATGACAGACACCATGCTCGACAATGTGCAAGGCAAGTGGACCATCTTTAAGAGCGCCCTGGATGGAGTAAAGATTGCTCTTGGTGAAAGGCTGAAACCGTATCTGATGGATGGGATACAGTGGCTCACAGACCATATGCCTGATTTACAGGAAGGGTTGATGGAGGCCATGGATAAGCTTGACCGGTTTGTGGGTGACGCGAAGAGAAAATTCAAAACACTCACGAATTCCTCAGAGTGGAAGAACGCAGACATTTTCGGGAAACTAAAGCTGTCATTCGATACTCTGATTGGTGATCCATTTGAGAAATGGTGGAGCACAAAGGGCAAGCTCGGCATCATGAACAAGGCACAGGAGATCGGTAAAGGCCTCGGGACGGGGATCTCTACTGGAATTCTGACTCTCCTTGGAATAGATGTATCGAGCACGATAGACGATGGGGCAAGTGTTGGAGCATCGTTCGCAAAAGGATTCGCAGAAGGATTCAAGGGTTCTGATATACAAAGCGCCATCACTTCCAACCTGAAGGGACTTCTTACCAATGCCTCAGGGATTTTCTCGTCCAGCCCGGAGCTGTCCTCCTTCCTATCGGCCGCGTTGCTTGCAAGGATCGGAGTACCGCTTATCAAGGGAATCGGGCAGCTGATTAGCGGAGGAAAGACCTTATTCGGAGCGGGCAAGAGTGCGCTCGGATCCTTCTCACTTGGAAGCCTTACCGATGCTACGGGGACATTTGTTGGACCGGTAGCCATGCAGGGCTCAGGCATCCTTGGTACTCTTGGAAAGATCGGAGCAGGAGCAGGAGCTACCACTACAGCGGGTTCGATTGCCCTTGGAGCAGGAGCTGTAGGTGGAGGAATTGCTGCCGGAGTAGCTGGTGTGGATACAGTACGACAGGGTATTACATCCTACAAGGCGTACAAAGAGGGCAACACAGAGAAGGGCAAGGCCTATAGAAATGGAGCGCTGGCTACCGGAGGCGGAATTGCTGCCGGAGCGGCAACCGGAGCTATTATAGGCTCAGTGGTTCCTGGCCTTGGCACTGCTATCGGCGCACTTGTAGGTGCCGGTGTTGGTGGTATCGCTGGAATGATCGGTGGCCACAAGATCGAAAAGGACTACGAAGAAGAAGCGAAGAAGATCCAGAACTATTCTGACAAAGCAAAGTATGCATTGAAAGGTACAAGATTCGAGAGTGAAGAGCTTCAGAAGCAGTTCAAAGATACAGAAGTAGCTGCGGATCAGTTTGGCGCTGCTCTACAGAATGCAGCAAGTGAGAAGACGAGGGAAGCTTTCGGGGACATTAAGCTGACATCTCAGGATATCTCGGACATAACGAAAGGCCTGCTTTTCGGGAAGGACACATCAGGCTTGGATAACTATATGCAGGCTGCTAGTGATGCATCCAGCTCTCTACAAGACCTTCAGTCCGCTCAGGCCGATGTACAGAAGCAGAACTGGAAGCTGAAAAACGGCTTCCTCGACACCGAAGATGGAATGCAGAGCTACATTGATACCGCAAAGACTCTGCAGAAATCATCAAAACAGTTCTTACAGGATAGCCAGTATGAAGCGAATGCAGCATTTTCACTGATTATGCCGACTCCTAATTATGCTCTTAAGAATCCTGGCATTGATTGGAAGGGAGCATCTAATTCACTCTATGAGAGCCTCAACAATCAGTACCAGGCGATTAGCGACCAGATGGATGCAATTATGTCTGATGGCGTAATCTCTCCGGATACGAAGGTTAAGGTCAGAATCAACGGCTTTGACTGGGAGATGAACGAACAGGATGCTATGCAGGAACTTCAGAACCAGATGAAAGAGCTCACGAGCAAGTTTACAGATGCACAGTTCGAAGCGAAGCTATCTATGCTGAATGTGAAGTTCTCTGGAGCTGCCTTGGATGTAGACTCCTACAACGAGCTGCTTCAGTCCTTGCAGTCGAGCGCTCAGAGCGCGTCAGATCAGTACGATCAGGCGTTCACGGTAACACTGACCAACCTTAACCTCCAGTTGTCTGAGGGAGCCATCACACAGGATCAGTACAATGAAGCAGTACAGGAGGCAACATCAGGTTATACAGCACAGATACAAGGGTTGCAGGTCAAGATTGAGAGCTTTGCTTTCCAGTCTATAGCCGATGCATGGGGTACTTCCCTTGATGGGATCCTTCCGGATCTGGCAGGAACAACCGCAGAGAAATTGCAGTCTGTATTTGACCAGGCATTGTCGAGCGGAACGAATCTTGGAACGATGTCTACCACAGAGATTTCCAATATGTTCGGGCTTACAGGGCTTAGTGGAGAAGCACAGACAGCAATTTCGAATGAGATCCAGCAGATTTATAGCAGCCTTCCGGACCAGGTGAAGAATCTGGATACTTCCGGGGTAGCATCTGCAATCAATGATTCCCTGTCCGATGCACTTACTCAGGGAACATCTGGTGCCGGATCGAAAGGAGGAACGGCAACAGCAGGAGTATCGAGTGCTCTTCAGAACATGCTGAATGACGCTGTAAACGGTGTAGATATGACCGAAGCAAGCTCCACGCTGAATTCCAAGCTTGGAGAATCACTCTCCGGAGCAGGAGGAAGCGGAGGCGGGTCTGATGCAGCATCACAGGCTATCAGCGCATTGACACCGGGTATTGAGTCCTCAGTGAATAGCGCAATTCAGAGTGCAGACCTTAGCTCAGCCGGATCCGAATTGCAGACCAAGTTGAATGAGGCCATGAACGCAGGAACTGCTTCATCTGGAGAAGGAGGGAGCGAGGCAGCTTCCGGCCTTACCTCCGGAATTGAGTCTTCTGTGAACAGTGCCGTAGAAAGTGCAGACTTCAGCCAGGCAGGAGCCACGCTTAACTCCAAGATTGGAGAATCGCTTAGCTCCGGTTCGGCATCCGGAGGAGACACAAGCGGAGCTGCCAGCGGTCTTACAAGCGCCCTGGAAACGTCCGTAAACTCGGCAGTAGAGGCAGTTGATCTGACAAGCGCAGGCACAAGCCTTCAGACGAAGCTCAATGCTTCTGTGCTGGCCCTTACTTGGGACTTCTCAGGTATCTCCGGGCCTATCGGCTCGGCAATTGGTACAGCTGTAGGAGCTGCCACAGGATGGGAGAGCGGAGTATCCACGCTCCATAGCAACGTAGGAAGCGCTATAACCTCCCAGTTCGCAAGCGGCTACGATGTAACAACATCCGTAAGGGTGACGATTGCATGGAGCATTACCAATCCTTCAGCAAGCATCAGCACCAAGGCTTCGGGAAAGTCAGTAAGCGCAAGCATCGCAGGCTTTGCGAACGGCGGATTGATCAGTGGCCCTCAGCTCTCCATGGTGGGGGAAGATGGGCCGGAAGCGATCATCCCTCTCGGAGAAAAGCGAAGAAACAGAGGCTTGTCACTCTGGAAGAAAGCCGGAGAAGAACTTGGCGTTCCTATGAATGCAGATGGAGGCCTCTATGGCGGGTCTTCTTACTCGAATGTACCCGTCAGTGTTCCGGAGAATGATTATCCAACTGCCGTTGAGTCGTCAGAAGGAAAACCGGACTCACAAGGAGCTAGCCCCAGCGGTAATGCTCCTCAGGTAGTAGTAAGCAACCCGCAGTTCAACTTTACTGTCAACGGCAACGATGGGGACGCAAGCCATGTTATGGCAGTCATCCGTAAGCACATGAACGAGATCGCAGACGAGCTAGGCGGATCCATCGCGGACCGGCTGAGCGAAGTCTTCTCGAATATGCCGGCATAAGGGAGGCGGAAAATGGAGATTTGGCTTTACAAGAACGACAACGGCAGAAGATCATCCGGATTCTGCTTTCCGACTCTACCGGAAAAAATCAGAGTGTCTGATGAAACATCGTACCAGGAATTTTCAATCATCTCTAAGGGATCTGTAAAGATCCCGAAGGGGATGAACCCAACTAGCGTCAGTTGGGATGGGACGTTTTTCGGACCATCAAAGGCTAACGAAACATGGCTGGTGAAACGCGGGCAGTATAAGACGCCTACGGAATGCGAGACTATTCTGAGAAAGTGGCAGGCATCCGGGCAGATATTGCAGCTGATAGCGACCGACTGCAACATCAACATGGATGTTACGATATCGAAGTTTGACTGTGATAACACAGGAGGCCTTGGAAACAAGGATTACTCGATTGAGTTCGCTCAGTACCGGGAGTTGAAGATCTACACAACTGACGAGTTAAAGATCGTGAAATATACGAAGCCGAGGCCAGCACCAGCCCCTGCTCCGTCAGCCCCGGCAAATAAGGGCAACTATACCGTGAAAAGCGGCGATTGTCTGTGGAACATTGCCCGTAAGTATTACGGAAACGGTACGCAGTGGACAAAGATCAGGGATGCCAATATGGGCACGATCCAAAGCTGGTGTAATCGCTATAACCACGGTAATACCATTGGAGGAACACTGATCTATCCAGGCGAGGTGCTCACCATACCAAACTAAGGAGGCGAAAGGATGGCGATTGATCTTAACAGCATGTCCTATCGCCTTGTGGTTATGGACGAAAAGGGCAGTCAGTTCAATATTAAGGATTATGTACAGGATCTGGGTTGGGAAGAGTCCGACAGGGAAATCTCAACCCGGATCTCTTTTAAGGTTCGGAATGATGAGACATCAAAAGGTATTTTATCATCCGTCATTAAGTCCGGATGCCTGTGCGGAATCTTTGCTACATCAAGTACTAAGAGTGACGAGGTAGCCAGGGGATATGTCGTCGACTGGAATCCGAAGTTGACGAATGCTGCCAATGATCTAACGATCAAGTGCTATGACAGGCTCTATCCCCTACAGGAATCACAGGATAACCTGTATTTCCCAGAAGGAACAGGTACAGGGACCATCATCAAGAAAGTATTCGATGATTGGGAGATCCCGCTTGGAAGCTACCAGGGACCGAATGTATCCCACTCAAAGATCACGTATAAGTCACAGACTTTGGCAGACATCATTACCGATGTATTGGATGATGCCTACGATAAGGGTGGAGAAAAGTGCTTTATCCAGGCAAGAAAAGGGAAAGCCTATGTCTTACCATACGGAACGAATAATGACCAGTACCACATTGATGTGGACTCGGCGATATCAATAAATCACTCCAAGTCAACTGACGGTATGATCACCCGTGTGAAGATTATCGGACAGGCAGACGATGATGGCCAGTCCTCTACTGTGGCTACGCTGAACGGAAAAACTCAGTATGGTATTCGTCAGGCCATTGTAGTGCAGGCAAAGGACGATACAGAAGGCAAAGCACAGAAGGACGCACAGACGAAACTCTCAGACAAGGGAGACCTGATTGAGAGCATCGAAGTACAGGCACCGGATATTCCATTCGTCCACAAAGGAGATGTAATTCATGTGAGTGGAGCGACCCTGAGCGGATATTACGTAATAATTGGATGCAGCCATGATGTTGATCGGAGGACGATGACATTATCGCTACATCTTCCATACAGGCCAGCTTCCCCAGTTTCGTCACCCTCCCCGGCGAAGAAATCCTATAACGTGGGAGACATCGTGAATTTCCACGGCGGAACCCACTACGTTAGCTCTTACCCTGGGGCCAGAGGTTACAGCGTATCAGCCGGGCAGGCGAAGATAACTATAAAAAATGGATCGGGGAAAGCCCATCCATGGCATCTGATTACGACGAACTGGGCGAAAACTCATGTCTACGGATGGGTAGACGATGGAACATTTGACTAATGAAAGGAGGATAAAGTGGCTTTTGATGATCACAGGGGAACCAACCGCCTGGCCAAGACTCTGACCGATCGAATCAATCAACAGATTCCATCAGACCTGAAGCTGGACTTTGGAACCATCAACGGAGACTGGAGCCTAACCACGAATACCTTTCCGGTCAAGATTCCGAAAGGCCAATGGACGGTGAATAAGTTCTGGTCTGGCCTATCGGTGGGAACCAGCTCAAATGGAGCCCATGGAGGACACAACGGAACTGAGACCAGGGGTGGGCACAGCCATACGGTGCCAATGCCGAGACTGCATACAGGTGATCGTGTTTTGGTAGCCTGGGTAGGATGTGAAGCGTGTGTGATCTGCTCGATCACATCATCAAGTAGTTTGTGAGGGAGGTAGATGGAATGGCTGAAGCCCTGTTTCCGGTCACGGAGTCCCCCTCTTTTTCAACAGAATCCCAAGCGTACGATACGGAGTACCATAGAACGCTCAAATGGGATTATGAGAAGATGGACTTCGCCCTGGATGGCAAAGGAGATATTGAAGAGTGCGACGGAACGGAAGGATTCAAAGCGTGGTGCGCTAAGATGGCATATACCGAAAGGTACCAATGCCTGGCTTATCCCAGCGATATTGGAGTGGAGATGGAAAAGGCACTGTCCAGGCAAGGAGAAAAGGTGGTTGAGTCCGAGATTGCAAGGACGATCACCGAGGCTATCGAGGTCAATCCCAGAACGGAATCCGTCACGGATTTTCAGTTCGATTGGAATGGAGACTGTGTTGGCGTTTCCTTCCTGGTTGCCGGAATAGATGGCAGCAAATTTACAGTAACAGTCTAAAGGGGGCAAAACATGGCAGTAGAATTTGAAGCTCCGGATTTTGTACAGAACAACAGTCCGGAGGAAATACATGAACGAATGATGAATATGCTCCCGGCAGACATTGACAATATGCCGGGAGGATTTCCTTATGATCTGACCATGCCGGCGGCGGTTGAGAAGTCCATGCTGGTAGAGTTCCAGATTACAAGAGCTCTGCAGCTGATGTTTCCGGAGTGGGCTATAGGAGAATTCCTTGATCTGCACGCTAAATGCGCAGGACTTGTACGGAAGGAGGCTGGAAAGGCCTCAGGATATGTGACTATTACAGGAACATCCGGAACGATTATTCCGAAGAGCACAGTGGTGTGCACGGAGGCAACAGCAGACACCCCATCAGTTAATTTTTCTACTGATGAGCAGGCTATTATTCCTGATACAGGTTCGATAAACGTGCCCGTTACTGCGATGGCAGCCGGGACGGCCTCTAACGTGGCCGCAGGGACAATTTTATTTATGCTGAGTGGGATTAAAGGGGTGGAAACATTGACCAACCCGAAACCCGTCTCAGGAGGCACAGACAGGGAGTCTGATGATGCTCTAAGGGAGAGGATCGACTCGGCAAATGCTCAAGCAGGTGAGTCCTTCGTAGCTAATGATACTGACTATGTAAGGTGGGCCAGGGAGGTAATCGGAGTAGGCGACTGCATAGTAATTCCGACTTGGAACGGACCTGGAACCGTGAAGCTGGTCATCATCGACGAGAACGGAGAACCTGCGAATGACTCCATAGTTAAGGCTGTGTACGATCATATTGTCTCACCGGATGATCGCAGCCGCAGGCTTCTACCAACAGGAAGTGCTCAGCTTACCGTGGTGGCAGCCACGAACGTGAACGTGTCCTATACGTGCACGGAGCTGAAGTATGACGAGACCACGAATATTGACCAGATAGTTAGCGCTTTCAAGATCATGGCCAAGGGAGAATATGCCGAGGCCAAGTCCACAGGCAGGAACGTCCTGTACTACAACCAGATGCGCGGCCATATAACGGAGATCCCCGGGGTCATTGATTTCGGAGATTTCAAAATGAATGGAAAGACGGAAAATGTCTCTCTTAGCCAGGAAGAATACGCTATTACAAAATCGGTAGATTTTAGCTGAAAGGAGGGCGGACATGGACTTAGATCATTTTCCAACCTCGGAATCAGCGAAGCTGATGATGTCGTATATAACGCAGAGCTGGTATGACAGGTCATACGTGGCAAAATGGCTCTTCCAAGTGATGGGTGTTGAGTATGACGATTCCACGAAGCTGTGCGAAGAACTGATTGATCAGGCATTCCCGGAAACAGCCACATGGGGAATGAAATATCAGGAAATAAAATACGGTCTGCCCGTTCAAGAAAATCTCCCGCTTGAGGAAAGACGAAGACGAGTCATCAATCATCGTGATGACCGAGCTCCAATAACTCCGTGGAAGATGGAGCAGATACTACAAAACGCCCTGAGCTGCACAGCAAAGGTAATTGATATCAATGAGGATCCGAGCATCGAACATCCAAATCTGTTCCGGGTGGAAATTACAGATACCGGGTCTGGAATCGACATAAAAAAAGCATTCGACAGGCTGCGGCAAATCAAGCAGAGTCACACGACATTCTGCTTATGTGATGTAACCGATGTTACCGTGCGGGTCATCGTCGGATCTTCTGTATTTGGCGCGGAGATACCGCTGACAGGTACTCTTCCCGATACTGCTACAGGGCTGGTGCTTACCAGGGAACAGCTACAGCTAATGGTGGCTACAAGAGAACACGCTCCTGTTATCCCAAGGTCTGGAGAAGCTGAGACTGGCGTCCATCCAATTACAAGCACTGGACTGTTGCTTGATGGGTCTGATATCAAGCTCTTGACCGCAATAAAGGACCATAGAGCGGTTGTTCCTGTGTCAGGAGAGAAAGAGACCGGCATACATCCGGAAACAAACACCGCACTTCTGATAGATGGCGAAGGTATCCAGCTCACAATGTCCGTAAAAGACCATAGAGCGGTCATTCCAATGCCGGGAAATAAATATACTGGCGAATATCCAGACACCTCTACGGCGCTCACAGCGTCACCAGGAGGCATGTCGTTCAATGTATCAGATACCTCATTCGCTACGGATCTTCCGGTCTGTGGCGATGAAGATATAGATGTCTAAGAGAAAGGAGGCAGAGTATGGCGCTTTTAACTCAGGCAGCCATGACCGGGTTCCGGGAGTACGTAAAAAGAACCGTCAGCTATGCGAGATACAAGATGAATGGTTATTACGTAAAGACGGAACTCAGCGATGTGACTGTCGATTCCTCTGGTGTGGTCCGGATCAGCTTTATGATCTACCCCAAAACAGGAACAGAGACCGTAACGGAGGTGCAGCTTTACGACACGAGCGGAAACCTGTGGCTCTCACAGGCGAAAAACCTCACGATGAAGTCAGTCGGTGACGGCTTCTACGAGCTGGTTAAATTCCGAATCGTGGAAGTGGATGAAGAATAGAGGTGAAAGAGAATGGAAATACCAGTAATTTGGAAAGACAGAGTAGTTGAGCATCCTCACACCGTAATCCTCACGCCGATCAAGATCGACGGGAAGGACTGTTATGTCATTGAGAAGTACCCTGGTGAGGTAGTTGAACAGGGAACTCCGATGAATGCGAAGAACCTCAATGACATGGACTTCAAGGGGATTGAGGGTATTCTTATCGGCCTGCACAATTCGGATTATATCCGAAAACTTCAGGATAAGGTCAACGGCCTTACCGGTGAGCAGATTCAGGTGACGCTCACGAATACCAAGAATTACCCCTTTAATAACAGCAAAAAGACGGTGCCGCTTGGATATCTCCGGAACACGAAGGACTACTCAGTAATTGTCGAAGTCCTCTCAAAAGATGGAACCGGTGGCGTTGGGGACATTACAGTCAGCGATAAGCAGCTTAACGGATTCAAGGTTGAATATTCCGGTGGGGCCTCATCTGTGACTGTGAACTGCATCGTACAGGGAGGTGTCTGATGGCATATATCATTATCAAGTCCGATGAGAGACGGGCCGACGAAGAAAAGGTTTGCAGGTCTTTCGGCGTTAGTGGCAGCAACTCAGAAGGAAGAGAAGCCTGCGAGGTCATTGCTGCCAGGTCAAGAGAAGCCCTTGAACAGGGCAGAAGAGAAGGAGGAATAAAATCATGGTCGTAAAGAAAGTCCCTGAGAATGCTGAGAATGTTCTGGACTACTCCGTCCGGAATAACACGATCACGCTGAATGACGAGATTTCCCTTAATCTCCAGAAGAAGGAGAGGGATGACGATGTGCATATCGATGTCTGCTTTGACTATCTGGGCGGTCTCGTATGCACCGTAGGAGCGGATACGAATACCTATGCTGCACAGATCGATATCCCCGCAAGAAAATACGAGGAAGTCGAGGAAGAGAATCCGAATTACGATGCGAACCAGGATGAGAGCAGCATGAACCAGAAGACGATCACAAAGAAGGTTGCGGTGCCGTTCAGCATGGACAATGTGACCCTTACCCTGTGGGAAGTTGAGGAGGTGTAATAATGGCAAATTTCGATGACGTGAAGCTAGCTGTTGAGGCTCTGACGGGCGGAAAAAACACTGTCATCATGGATGACATGGGGATGCCGTCCATCATGGTTGTATGGCCTAAGCAGAACAATAAGGATCTGATCGTTGGCGGTTCAGACCGAACGCATTACGGATCCATTGTAAATGACGTCGAGAAGACGATGTATATTTCCAAGTACGTCAATATCATTGTAAATGATCGTGCTTACTCTCTTCCGTTCCAGGATCCGGCAAACAGTATGGATTTCGACAGAGCTGTTTCTGTATGCCGAAACAAGGGCAAGGGATGGGGGTTGATGCCCTATTCCCTGTGGTCTGAGGTCGCACTCTGGAGCAGAAAGAACGGCACAATGCCGAGGGGCAATAACAACTTTGGCCAGGATTATGCATATCCTCTTGAGAAAGGCGTACCGATTCCTGGAGTTCTTGACCAGGGAAGGGTTGCAAGAACGGCCACAGGCACCGGTCCTGCAACGTGGAATCACAACTGGCTTCCAGATGGAATCTCCGACATGAACGGAAATGTATCCGAATGGGTAGCTGGTTATCGCAGCAATAATGGCGAGCTGCAGATCATCCCGAACGCGAACTGCATGGATCCCGAGGTTTCCCTCGGAGCTAATTCTGCGGCTTGGAAGGCAATTTTGGCCGACGGATCTCTGGTTGATCCTGGTACTGCCGGCACACTGAAATATGATGTAGTAAGCAGCCAGATCCAGCTTTGCACGGATATCAAGACTCTGGATATCACTAAAGACGTTGGAAACTGGCTGCCATATACATCTATGACACTTGCATCTGGAGTTACCGCCCCGGAGATTGCAAAGGCTCTGATGATTTATCCGGATGAGCCGGGCGGAGACTACGGCGGTGATTATCACGGAATTAACGTCAACGGCGAACGAGTGGCCTCCATTAACGGCTACTGGGGCTATACCTCCGGGGGTGGGGTCTTCTATGCGGGCCTCGACAACCGCCGTTCCGTCACGTACGGGGGCCTGGGCTTCCGCTCCGCTTATTGTGACCTGTAACCTGTTGCAGTGTATCCTGTAAGGCTCCGCGATAGCGGAGCCTATAATTTTTAAGGGTTCCAATAACGGAATCCGATATTCCGTAACGAAAACGCACAAAAATATCAAAAGGCGATAAAATGAAACGCATGCGGTATGGAGGACCATATGAACGAAACCTTTTCAGACATGCTCGAGCGAAAATTGTATGACATGATGGACTATGCCTACGATGCTCTCGCTCAGTATCCAAAGAGTGAGAAATTCGCGATGGCGGCAGACATCAAGCACAGCATGGATACGCTGGTTCACCTTTGCGAGGAAGGCCTCAAGAAATATTACAAAAAGACCACGCTTCAGCAGCTCGATGTAGAGATTGCTACGCTCCGGTTTTACATAAGACTTTCCCACAAAAGAGGATGGGTGTCAGACAGGAAGTATGACAGATGGTCCGGCATGGTGGATGAAATCGGAAAGATCACAGGATCATGGATAAAGAATCAATCGTAGGAATAAAAGCAGGGACAGCGATATAAACGAGTGGCCTACATTAACGGCAACTGGGGCAATACCTCCAGGGATGGGGTCTTCTATGCGAACCTCAACAACCGCCGTTCCGACACGAACAGGAACCTGGGCTTCCGCTCCGCTCTACCTTCAATGTCAGATGCTGCACACTCAAGGGTGTGCTCCCAGTACGGGAGGTGTAAAGGATCGCTGCTCCTTTCCACAAGGAAGAAAATCAAAATGACATGGAATGCCGGTAGTAGCCTCAGGCGAACCCTGCAATGCCTCTGAAAGGAGATAGTGTGTCAATTAAAAATGTATTCCCGGAGATTGCCTCTTTTGAAGGACTCCTGCAAGCCAATCACGACATTCAGCTGGGCCGAAGATACGGTGTAGAAGAATTGCATTATTGGCACGATTTGGAAGGTTATACCCACCGTATATCCGATATGCTTTATGCGGGTGAATATCCGCCGGATACATACCGCACTTTTTATGTTTATGAGCCAAAATTACGGAAAATCGTCAGTAGTGATTACATCACCAAGCTGATACAGAGATCAGCCTATAATGCTCTCAATCCAAGACTTTGCAAGACCTTTATCGAGGACACTTACGCCTGCATCCCAGGGCGTGGAAATCTCAAGGCTGCACTTAGATTACAGGACTGGATCAATTATTGCGCTGACTCCGGCCGGAGGTGGTACTATTACAAGACAGATGTCAGAAAGTTTTTCTACCAGATTGACCATGAGAAACTCATGGAACTCCTCGAAAAGAAAATCTCCGACAGAAGAACTCTCGCTCTGCTGAGACATTATGTCTGCAATGCGTCCATGCCTTTCGGCCTGCCTCTTGGTGTTGATAATCCAATGACGGTACCGGACGAAGAAATGCTGTGGGATGTCGGCATCACAATCGGCGGCGGCCTCTCCCATATGGAGGGCAACGTCTATCTCGATCCGATAGACCAGCTGGCAAAGCGGAAGCTTAAGATACCTTTTTATACTCGAGGTATGGATGACATCATTTTCCTTGGAGATGATAAGAGCCAGATGCACGAGCAGTTTGATGAGATCGAGGAATTCGCAAATGACGAACTGAAACTCGAATTTAACGAGAAAACAGCCCTGCGGCCGATCGGTATCGGTGTTGAGTACCTCGGCTACATCATCCGGCCGCATCACATGACGATCCGGAAGAGCACGAGCCTCCGGATGAAGCGGAGGCTCAAGAAAACGATGGAGGATTACAACGATTACTCCATCGACTTTGCCAAAGCGGACGCAACGGTACAGTCCTACTCGGCCATGATGAAATGGTGTGACTGCACCGATCTACAGAAAAGCATTTTTGATAATTTTGTGCTTACCCATAATTCAGAACCAGGAGGTATCGATGCCGAAAGACAGGAATCTGCTGGAACTTATTGATGCCTATGCAAATATCATCGAACAGCAAAATCACCTGATCCAAGAGCTGATCGATCTGACTAAGCACCAGGCAGAAGAGGTTCAGCAATATAAAGAACTCGCGGGATGTGAGGATTTTTCACAGAATAGCGACCTAGACAATATCATATCTGAGGCATCGATGCTTCGAGATGAGGAACCCTGAAAAGGGTTCCTTTTTTATGCAAAGAAAGGAGATTTCCTTTGGAACCAATTATAGAGCGGACACTAATTCACTAGAAGGAGAGCACGAATGAATCCGGCAGAAGTAAGCGACACAATAACAACGATCATGACCACGGCAATCCTTTTATCAAACTTCGTCCTCATGCTGCTGATGTGGATCGATAAGGCCAAGCAGCCTAACCGGACGCAGGACGAAAGGATCGCTCAGCTTGAAGGGCAGATTGAGAATTTCCAGACCTATTTTTCCAATGATGACAAGCGAATTAAAGCCATAGAAACAGGTAATAAGATTACCCAACAGGCCTTACTCGCTTTGATGAGCCATGCAATAAATGGAAATGACGTGGACAAGCTCAAAGCTGCCAAAAGTGCGCTAGAGGATTACCTGATCGAACGATAAGAAGGAGGCTTAGAATGAACCCTATTTTGTATGAAATTATTACTACATTACTGACGGCATGCGGAATTGCAATCGCAGGCTTTGTGATCCCGTACCTTAGAAAGGCTGCACAGGCCGCAGAAGCAAAGCTCAGGAACTCTGATCATGAACTGGCAGCCGAAATCATCCATGAAGCCGTGTATGCGGTGGAGCAGACGATACAGGGATTCCATCGAGGGGATGAAAAATATGATGCTGCCTCGAAAGAGATCCATGACAGGCTTGCCGAGAAAGGTATTTCACTTACAGATTCAGAGATTGATACCATGATTGAAGCTGTTGTTGGCCAGATGAATAAGGATAAAAAGCCTACTGAACAGTGAGAGGGGGTGATCCTCTATCTCGGCGGTCCTCTCCGTAAAGCAGGACATGCAGGTAAATGCCGGAGACGGAATCACCCGCTCCGGTTGTTTGTTTCCGGGAGGAAAGACGATGACGGAAAAAGAGTTTGTAGATTATATCGGTCCGCTTGCAAGGGAAGACATGAAAAAGACTGGTGTTCTTGCCTCGGTGACAGCTGCACAGGCAATCCTAGAGTCGGCATTTGGTACATCTGAGCTGGCCCGTAATGCACACAACCTGTTCGGCATGAAAGCCAGCTTATCGGGCAATAACTGGGCATCAGATTGGGATGGCCAGAAATATGCCAAGAAGACAAAAGAATGGGATGGATCAAAGTATATAGCCATCACAGCCGATTTCAGAAAATATGTTTCAGATGCACAGAGCATAAAAGATCATTCGGATTATCTAAGAGGAGCGAAAAAAGGCGCTTCACTTAGATATGCAGGCCTTATAGGAGAGACAAACAGCAGAAAAGCCGCACAGATCATCAGGGACGGAGGATATGCAACCAGTCCAACATATGTAGACAACCTCTGCAGGGTAATCGAAAAATGGGGACTTGAGCAGTTCAATGCAAAGGAGACAGAAGCTATGAACATTATCAAGAAAACAGCAACGCACGGTATGTATACCGGCCACAGGGACATCAAATATCTGGTCATCCACTACACAGCAGGAGTGACCAGTAAGGCAGGCAGCGCAAGAGCTACAGCCTCATGGTTTGCCAATCCGCAGTCCGGTGGTACAGCGGATTTCATTGTGGATGATGCGGAAATTGTACAGTACAATCCGGATCCTCAGAATTACGCCTGCTGGGCAGTGGGAGGAGGAAAGTACAACAACAGGGGTGGCCGGCTCTATGGCCAGGCAACCAACAAGAATTGCATCAGCATTGAGATCTGCAGCTGCAATAAGACTGGCAGAGTTACCAACGCAAATGACGGCAACTGGTACTTCACCGACGCTGCTGTTACTAATGCAGTAGAGCTTGCTAAGTACCTGATGGCACAGTATGGAATCAGCGCAGATAGGGTAATCCGCCATTACGATGTTAATGGAAAACCTTGCCCCGGCATTCATGGGTGGAATGAGGATACCGGAGATGTATCAGCCTGGAACGCATTTAAGGCTCGTCTCGGCGGCGCTGCTCCCTCCGTAACGCCTTCTCAGCCTTCCGCTCCTGCCTCGCAGCCTTCCTCTGGGGAGTTTAAGTACAAGGTTAATATTCCAGACCTTCGTATTCGGAAAACCCCCAATGGTGATCCTACAGGATCCTATACAGGCAAAGGGATTTTCACGATCACGGAAACATCCGGAGAATGGGGCAAGCTGAAGAGTGGTGCCGGCTGGATCTACCTTGGAGGTGGATATGGTGAAAGGGTAGGAGGCGGCTCTACCCCAGCTGCGCCAGCTCAGCCCTCCACGTTCCAGTGGGAGGTCACTGTACCTGACCTTCGGATCCGTCAGACACCTGGCGGGACCTTTACCGGTAAGTATACCGGAAAGGGCAGATTTACCATTGTGGAGCAGTCTAATGGCTGGGGCAAGCTGAAATCCGGCGCAGGATGGATCAGTCTCGACACTAGATACGGCCACAGGGTCTAACTGGCATTTTCGGTCAGGCGTCGCACATCGTCTATTCCTCCTCTGACGATAAGGCCTAAAAGCTTCGGCATCTGGCCGTTGATAACTCCCCTCCGTGGGTTGGACATTAAGTCCGGCTTGCGGAGGGGTTATTTTTTCTATAAATTTCACTTCACTGCTTTCGATTCCTAAATTTCATTTCCAAACAGCCTCAAGATGTACGCAATAGCGTTACAATATATCGTCATTCGATATTAAGTAACAAATCGCCCATAGATATCCTTAATGCTGTTAAAGTTTAACAGGAGGAGCAACAGCATGATTAGGATTTTGCTTTCCAGGAAGTTGGGCGAAAAGAGGTGGACGCAGAGAGATCTATCCCGGGCTACGGGAATCCGTCCGAACACCATCAGCGAGTTGTACCACGAGCTGACGGACCGAGTTAGTCTTGAGCAGTTAGACCTGATATGCGAGGCATTAGACTGCGATCTCGACGAGCTGTTGGAAAGAGTACCGAACGACGAGATAAAAGCCCGAGATCGCTATACCGGAAAACCATTAACCCAACATCCAAAAAAGTAAGTGCTGCAACACTTGCTTACAAGAAGAGGAACCTCGAAATTGGAAGGCTCCTCTTTTTGTGTTTATTTCGTCAAGCCGTTCTTCCAATCCGAGTTGTCATACCTGCATGGTCTTTTAAGTTCTTCATCATCCAAAGCCGGCATGTCTTGAATTCTTCACCATATAGCCCGAGCCTTTTAGTAAGAATGTTTCTCATGATCGTAACTTTCTGAGAAGGAGAATAATTCTGCAATTTGCGGAATACGATATGCTCATCTGAAGTAATAGCCCATCCGGATACTGCCAGGCAAAACTGGATATAGGCTTTTATTTTTCCTGCATGGAGAGTGGAGTTGAAAAGACGGAACTCAACGGTTCCCTTGGAGAAGAATGCGTGGAGATTGCATCCATGGTATCTGGTGGAATTATAATGTTCTGCGGACACTCCGCCACAGTAGCCGTCATTGGCTTCGCTGTACCAGATCTGCTTTATTGAGTTGGTAGTGAGATACTTCTCGGCCTTCAGTTCCTTTAGAAGCTCTCCATCCAGCTTCCTGCACCATCTGGAAGACCTGTCACTTGATATCCCGATGGCTTCATAAATCAGATCCTGACGGGATGTCATGAAGTTGATTAGGCGTCTTATTGATTCTGGCGTGTGATTCGCGCCGTCAACATGAACATGAATCCCACATGAGCCATTGGTCTTACCTCCTGCACTTCGAATATCCCGCACGATTTTCTGCAGAGATTCGATGTCATCATATTCCAGTGGAGGGGTAACCAGCTCAACTCGGTACTCGTCCATATCCTCATTACCTGCATTCCGCTTCGGAAGGATAGAAGAATCTCTCATGACTTTCCATGTTCTTCCCTTCGTATCACTTATTTTTCTCGTATGATAACAGGATGAATCTGGCCATCCGGGAACCGTCCCATAATGTCCGGCAACAATGTAAGCTGCCGTCTTCCTCGAAATACCTGTAAGTTCAATCTCTACTCCGAACTTCTGATTCTTTAACATGGAATTTGTCATGATTGTATCCTCCTTATGCGATAGTAAATTCGATTCCATTCTTTCTTTCGGGTTCATCTGAACCGAACCTGTAATCTTTTTCCCGGGTGATTATCCTTAGGCCTCCCATCTGGCATCCGCTGGCCACCAATCCATAGATGCCTTCCATAAGGCCCGTGCTCTGGTCTGTAACTATGAAGCGCTTGATTCCTGCGGCCTTGAGCGTCTCAACAAAGTCCTTTATATCTTTTGCCCAAGGGAGATCATCAACCTCAAAGCTATCAGATCCGCGTTCTTCGGAATTCCGGTAAGACTGAAAGGCCTTCATCGCTCCGTCTGAGAAGGGAAACGGATTTGATTCTGTGAAAGCTTTCATTACAGCCGTCCCTTCATCATATTTATCCTGGTCAAAGAGAGCTCTGCGCTGCTTTTCGGCTTCATCTTTCTTTTCCTGGTATTTGCATCCTTCCTGATACATCATGCTGAAATATGTATTATTCATCTTGTTTCCTCCTTTATTGTTCCCGAACTTCTGGTCTGTTTCTGTATTCATATTACAATATGTACAGGTGGTGTCAATATAAAATAGAAATATTTTCTAAAAATGTAGAAATATACACGGCGATATAGTATACTATGTTATGAAAGAAGAAATATGCCATGAAGGAGGAGCCTATGATCTCTTATAAGCCACTTTGGAAGACACTGATAGATCGAGATATGACAAAAGAGCAGCTGAGATTAAAGATAGGAGTGAGCGCCCAGACAATGACAAATATGTCCAAAGGGATGCCGGTCAATCTAAAATACATCGACCGGATATGCCAGGAACTAGACGTCGGAGTGAATGAGGTGCTGGAATATGTCCGTGAGTAAAAGCCCCGTTCGTGCGACAGGATTTTTATGGTGAAGATGAAGGAAAATGAAGAAATTCCAACTATGTGTCGCAAAACTGTCGCACGAAGAAAAGAAGAACTCCGGAAAGCCAGTAAAATCAAGGATTTCCGGAGTTTGTTCTATTATTCAAATTCGATGGTCCCCGGCGGCTTTGAGGTGATGTCATAGAATACTCTGTTGACGTGATTCACTTCGTTTACAATCCGGTTCGTTACTTTTTTCAATACCTCATACGGAATTTCCACGGCGTCGGCGGTCATGAAATCTACAGTGCTGACTGCGCGAAGGGCAATAGCATAGTCGTAGGTCCGCTCATCCCCCATGACACCGACCGATCTCATATTGGTCAGAGCGGCGAAGTACTGACTGGCGACCTTATTCATTCCGGCCTTGTCCATTTCTTCGCGGTAGATTGCGTCAGCCTCCTGAACAATCTGTACCTTCTCAGGCGTTACTTCTCCGATGATACGAATACCTAATCCCGGTCCGGGGAAGGGCTGTCTCATAACGAGTTCCTCCGGGATTCCGAGATGGAGGCCGACCTTCCGGACCTCATCCTTGAAGAGGTCGCGGAGCGGTTCAACGATCTCCTTGAAATCGACATACTCCGGAAGACCTCCGACATTGTGATGAGATTTGATCGTCGCAGATTCACCGCCCAGACCGGATTCCACAACATCCGGGTAGATTGTTCCCTGGACAAGGTAATCGACCTTTCCGATCTTTTTTGCTTCCGCCTCGAAGACACGGATGAAATCTTCTCCGATGATCTTACGCTTTCTCTCCGGCTCTGTCACGCCCTTGAGATCAGCAAAGAAGCGATCTCCGGCATTCACGCGTACAAAGTTCAGATCATAGGGGCCGTCAGGGCCGAAGACCTTCGATACCAGATCTCCCTCATCCTTCCGAAGCAGTCCGTGGTCCACGAACACGCAGGTCAGATTCCTTCCGATTGCCTTCGACAGCAGAACAGCAGCCACAGAGGAATCGACTCCGCCGGACAGGCCGCACAGAACCTTTCCGTCTCCAATCTTCTCGCGAAGCTCCCGGATCGTCTTCTCTGCGAAGTCATCCATTTTCCAGGTGCCTTTGCAGCCGCATACGTTCCATACGAAATTGCGAAGCATCTCTTTTCCGAACTGGCTGTGGAGCACCTCCGGATGATACTGAAAAGCATAGAGCTTTTTCGAGGTGTTCTGAACAGCAGCATACGGACAGTTCGCGGTATGTGCGATCACTTCAAAGCCGTCGGCGATTCTTGTGATATAGTCGTTGTGACTCATCCAGACAATGCTCTTCTCCGGAACCCCTGCAAATACAGGGGAATCCGGCCGGTCGATGATAAGTCCGGTTTTCCCGTATTCCCGCTCGGGCGCCTTCTGCACGTCGCCGCCCAGAACATACATCATGAGCTGTGCTCCGTAACAGAGTCCGAGAATCGGAATTCCCATCTCAAACAGTTCCTTCGATGCCGTAGCCGCACCCTTCTCATATACGCTGTTCGGACCGCCGGTTAGAATGATACCCTTCGGGTTCATTGCCTTGATCTGGTCCAGAGGCGTCCGGTAGGAATAAATCTCACAGTACACATTGCTCTCACGCACCCGCCGCGCGACAAGCTGATTGTACTGACCGCCAAAATCAATGACGATTACTTTCTCCTGATCTGCCTGTGCCATCTAAAATTCTCCTTATACCAAAATACATATGTCATCAATATTAGAATAATAATATCAAATGCCTGTATTTGACAATTATACCCCCTATACAATCTTCTGTCATTATAGAATTTCCATCAGCTCTTTTAGCATAGAATTTCCATCAGCTCCTCTTTTTCTGTATGGAGTGGCTCTGATGTCCCATCGGCTCCGGCGTTGTACGATTTATGTTTTTTTTATTTGAGGAGGCTCGGATTCAGGCATATCTCATCGGTCGGGATGAGAGTGAGTCCGAGCTTTTTTAATGTCTCCTCGCCGTATTGGAAAGCGAACACTTCGTAGGGACTTTTATCACCGAAAGTTTTTCGCTTATACGAATTGATATGGCTCATCATAAGAGATATCTTTTCCTGAGAATACGGTGTTATATCGGTGTGTTTTGGGATGATTCGGCAGATCATCTCATGACGGACTTCGCGCCGAGCCTTGATTCAGATAATACGGTAGTGTACTCATCCTGCGCCGATTCAGCATTATATGTACGCTTTTCAAGGTACGGATTGTTTACCGCTTACTTTATGACATTATAGATTTCATAACCTATTTCTTATTTTTCGGTATTCTCTTGGCGAATATCCTTTCAGCTTGTGAAAAAGCCGGCTGAAATAAAGCTGGTTATCATATCCGACAATCTTAGAAATCTCATTGATGGAATAAGTTGTTGTTTCAAGTAACATCTGAGCATTGTTGATGCGGATTCCCACAATGAATTGCATTGGTGTAGAACCGGTATATTTTTTGAAATTTCGGATAAACCAGCTGACACTCATGCCTCGTGAGGCAGCATAATCATCAATATTGATATTTTGATTGTAGTTTTCACGGAAAAAGATAACAGCATTATCCATCTCATGATCAAGGTATTCATTTTTTAATATGTGCTCTCTTGTCAGTTCCCGGTGGAAACTAATCAGAAGATGACGTAGCAAAAGGACAAGCATTTCCTCATAATTATCCTGACAGCGTTGGAGCTCGATAATAATACGCTTGAAAATTTGTTCATATTCATTAGATGTACCAACTTGAAAGACATGTTCTTTATCTGGAAACCCATATTGACGTAAGATATTTTTTACATTGCTTCCTGTGAAGTGAATCCAGTATACTTCTGTCTTATCTTCTCCGTAATATTCATATTTTTGGAGTTCTTTCGGTCTGTACAGTACAATGTTGCCGGCCGGAACAATCGTTTCATTATTTACATTATCAAAATGAAAATGCCCACAACCAGCAGTGATATATATAATCTGATAATCCAGACGACCCCTTGGACGGTAGGTCGGAAGTTTGGGATATCTGGAAAGACGGTAAGTACCACAGCTACCGACAATCAGCGGACGACTTTTGTCTTTGAAATCCATATGTGAGTGGTTCAAATAACCGGTGTTCATATACATAGGGCAGCACCTCTTTTCATACTTTTATCATTGTATCATTTAGTGCATATTTTGTCTAATCCAATTCATAGATATATTTTGCGAATTAGGATAAGTTATATATAGCATAACTAAGGAACGTAAACAAAAAAAGCATAAGGCTTGCTTTAGGAAAACAAAGAACAAAAAAGTGTATGTATTGGAGGAGAGCTGTTTATGATCGTACCACGTTATTATGAAAATCTAAGCGTACTGCACGAAAACACAATGCCAGCCAGAGCCTATTATATTCCGGCATCCAGAAGAATGGATAACTTGGTGGAACACAGAGAAGAGTCAGATCGTATGCAGTTATTGAATGGAACTTGGAAATTCAAGTATTTTAACAGCATCTATGACATTCAGGATTCTTTCTTTGAGAAGAATTATGATACAGAAAATTTTGATGAGATTCAGGTTCCAAGTGTATGGCAGATGGCTGGATATGATACACACCAGTATACAAACATCCGGTATCCATTTCCGTTTGATCCACCATATGTGCCACAGGACATTCCGTGTGGAGCCTATGTACATACTTTTGAGTACAGTAGAGATGAGAAAGCGCCAAAATCTTTTTTGAACTTTGAAGGAGTAGACAGTTGCTTTTACGTATGGATCAATGGCTCTTACATAGGATACAGCCAGGTTTCGCATATGACCAGTGAGTTTGATGTTACCGATGTACTTCAGGATGGAACGAATACGGTGGCAGTGTTGGTAATGAAGTGGTGTGATGGTTCCTATTTGGAAGATCAGGACAAATTCCGTATGAGTGGTATTTTCCGGGATGTGTACATTTTGAAACGGCCAAAACAGGCAATCAGTGATTATCATATTAAAACAAGAATTGAGGATAGTCTTGCGAAAGTAGAACTTGACATGAAATTCTACTCTCCCTTAAATGTAAAAATTTCGATTGAAGATAGAAACGGAGCAGTTGTAGCACGAGGAAGTATTGCTGAAGAAGGAACAGTTGCATTAGAAATCGCGAGTCCGGAACTTTGGAATACAGAAAATCCATATCTATATAAACTGATTCTTGAAACAGAGAACGAAGTAATTGTAGACCACATTGCATTAAGAAAGATAGAGATTCAAGACCAGGTTATTTATTTAAATGGACAGAAGATTAAATTCCGTGGTGTCAATCGACATGATTCCGATCCGGTTACTGGATTTACAATCAGTCTGGAACAGATTACAACCGATCTTACGTTAATGAAGCAGCATAATTTTAATGCGATCCGTTCCAGCCACTATCCGAACGCACCATTTTTCTATGAACTGTGTGACAAGTATGGATTCATGGTAATAGATGAAGCAGATATTGAAGCTCATGGTCCATTTATGATCTACAGAAAAGAAGACACTGATTACAATCGGTTCAAACGATGGAATGAGAAGATTGCAGATGATCCGGTATGGGAAGAGGCAATCGTTGATCGCGTAAAACTCATGGTGGAACGTGACAAAAACCGTTTCTGTATTGTTATGTGGTCAATGGGAAATGAGAGTGCTTATGGCTGCAACTTTGAAAAAGCACTGGAATGGACAAAAAATTTTGATCCAGACCGAATCACACAATATGAGAGTGCAAGATATCGTAATTATGATAAAACATATGATTACAGCAATCTGGATGTGTACAGCCGGATGTATCCGGCGCTTTCCGAAATTCAGGAATATCTGGATAAAGATGGAAGCAAACCCTTCCTTTTGGTAGAGTACTGTCACAGTATGGGAAACGGACCTGGAGATTTTGAAGATTACTTCCAGATGATTCAGGATAATGATAAAATGTGCGGCGGTTTTGTCTGGGAATGGTGTGACCACGCGATTGCTCATGGAACTGCTGAGAATGGAAAGACTATATATGCTTATGGGGGCGACCATGGCGAAGAAATTCATGATGGCAACTTCTGTATAGATGGATTAGTATATCCGGACAGAACGGTACATACAGGGCTTTTGGAATACAAGAATGTTTATCGCCCGGCAAGGGTTATTTCCTATGACAAAGAAAGCGGAGAACTGGTGCTTCATAACTACATGGATTTTGATGACTTGAAAGATTATGTGAAGATCAGTTATGAACTGACGCAGGACGGGCTTGTAATCAGCAAAGGTAAACTGCCAGAAGTTTCAGCAGCACCACACAGTGAAGGAAAAACAAACCTGAAGATCAATGTGCCAGAGAGTGGAAAATGTTATTTAAAATTTATTTACCATCTGAAAAAGAAATTGCCACTGTTGGATGAAGGCCATATTCTTGGATTCGATGAAATTGAGGTAAGCAAAGACGGTGCAAAATGTAAACTTGCTGAGAAATGGCTACAAAAAACAGCAATGGGCTCTGAATTACAGGTAAATGAAAATGATACACAGATTCATATCAAGGGGCGTGAATTTGCTTATACCATAGACAAACGTACTGCACTCTTTACAGAGATGAAATTCGCAGGGCGGGAATACTTGAACCATCCGATGGAATTAAATATTTGGAGAGCTCCAACAGATAACGATATGTACATCAAGTCTGAATGGAAGAAAGCTCACTATGATAAAGCTTATACAAGAGCCTACACGACAGAGGTTGTGCAGGGAAAACATGGTGTGAAAATTACAAGTCGTGCATCCGTTGTGGCAGAGACAGTCCAGAAGATTCTTGATGTGACGATAACATGGAAAATAGAAGCTGCTGGAAAGATTGATGCAGATATTGCAGTAACAAAAGACGATGAATTTCCGGATCTGCCAAGATTTGGTGTGAGGATGTTCCTGGATAAAAATCTTTCATCTGTTAGATACTTTGGAATGGGACCACAGGAAAGCTATTGTGACAAACATCAGGCTGCGAGCCACGGCTTGTACCAGGCAAATGTAGACGATTTGCATGAGGATTATATTCGCCCACAGGAAAATGGAAGCCATTATGATTGTGAATATGTAGAGCTTAATAACAGCCGATATGGAATTGTGGTATCCGCGGAAAATGCCTTTTCATTCAATGCTTCTTATTATACACAGGAAGAACTTGAGAAGAAAGCACATAATTATGAACTGACAGAATCAGATAGCGTAGTATTTTGCGTTGACTACGCATTAAATGGCATTGGTTCTAATAGTTGTGGTCCAGTTGTATTGGATCAGTACCGATTTGATGATGCATTATTCCGGTTCCAGTATACGCTGATACCGTATGTAAAGGGATAATAAAGTTTCATGTAACCCGTAAACAAAGAAGGATAGTCTGATTGAGATGTAAAGTCCGGATATACAGAGCAATCAGACAAAAACAGAGAAAAATTAGAATTAGGCATCATGCGGCTAGACATATTGAGATTCTAAGTGCAATGAAGATGAGGAGCAAAGAAATTCGATGGAAGAAAAAAAGTATTTGAAATGGTATAACAAAATTGGATATGGATCAGGTGATATTGCAGGCAATGTAGTCTATGCGTTCCTGACATCTTTTATGATGGTCTATCTGACGGACTCGGTAGGACTTGCTCCAGGTGTCGTGGGTACCCTGATTGCCATATCAAAAGTATTTGATGGTTTTACGGATATATTTTTTGGATCAATGATTGACAAAACACACAGTAAAATGGGAAAAGCGAAACCCTGGATGCTATACGGATATATTGGCTGTGCCATTACGCTGGTCTGCTGCTTTTCAGTACCGGTGAGTTTGGGAACAACGGCTAAATACGCATGGTTCTTTATTTCTTATACACTGTTAAATTGTGTGTTTTATACAGCAAACAATATTGCTTACTCAGCACTTACGTCACTGATTACAAAGAACAGCAAAGAGCGTGTGCAGATGGGATCTTGCCGTTTTATTTTTGCATTTTCAACAAGTCTTCTGATTCAGGCGATTACAGTTGGATTTGTAGATAAATGTGGTGGAGATGCTGCGGCATGGAGAACGGTTGCTATTATCTATGCAATCATTGGTCTGGTCGTAAATACGATTTCAGCACTTTCTGTTAAGGAACTTCCGGAGGAAGAACTTAATGAAGGAGAAGTAAAGAATGATAATGAAAAGTACGGAATGGTACAGGCATTCAAGCTTCTTGTCAAAAACAAATATTACATGATGATTTGTGGAACATATATTTTACAGCAGTTATATGGTGCCATGATTGGAGCTGGCATTTATTACATGACATGGGTACTGAAAAATAAGAATTTGTTTGGACAATTTGCATGGGCAGTAAATATTCCTCTGATCATTGCCCTGATTTTCACACCGACATTAGTTGGTAAGTGGAAAGGTATGTATAAACTGAACTTAAGAGGTTATGTCTTAGCAGTCATCGGTAGAGCACTTGTTGTTGTTGCAGGATATATGGGCAGTGTTCCGCTGATGATGGCATTTACAGCTCTTGCAGCCTTAGGTCAGGGACCATGGCAGGGAGATATGAATGCAGTTATCGCATCCTGCTCTGAATACACTTATCTTACACAGGGAAAGAGAATTGACGGAACGATGTACTCTTGTACTTCTCTTGGCGTAAAAATCGGTGGAGGTATTGGAACCGCTGTTGTTGGATGGATGCTTGAGTTTAGTGGATATATCGGAACAAATGCAACTCAGCCGCAGTCTGCACTTGATATGATGCAGTTTATGTATCTTTGGCTTCCGTTAATCTTTGATGCATTGATTATGTTTGTACTTTCAAGAATGAATGTAGAAGATGCAAATAAAAAACTGAAAGCAGAAAAAGGAATTAAATAAGAAACTGGCAAGGATAGGACTTGATGTGCCAGAAGAACATTTTTATGCCAGCGCATTGGCAACAGCCGCTTTTTTAAAGGAACAGGCGGCAGGCTGTTCAGCATGATTGATGCGCGGAACAGAGAAGGCTTAACGCAGAAGGAATTGTCTGATAGGACAGGTATCACTCAAGCGGATATCAGTCGTATTGAAAATGGCACCAGAAATCCTTCACTTGGAATGGTAAAACGGCTGGCAAATGGCCTTGGCATGAGATTAAAGATCGAATTCATCCCAGGAGGTACAGTAAAGCCCGCAGAATAAACCTGATTGGCGCATATACTTGCGGAGAGGCAGCACAGCAGTGATATCAATGATGTCATGAAGAATTTTCCTCGCACTGTAGCGGTATTTTCCCTGCAGATCAATCCACAACTCCTGCATTTCAGATACGCCAGAAGCAAGATAAAATAATACAAAATTTACTTGACAAAATAGTGCAATGTGCCAGTATAAATTGCGTAGACTACCATTAAGAAGAGGCTTGATAATGATGAAATTTCTGGGACGTATGTTTTCTTTCGTGCTCTCAGGCATCACCGCATGCATGCTGGGATTTGCACTATTTTTTTCACTCATCACGGGGTTCGGAAGAGGACTTCCGGATATGGCGGTAGAGGGAATCATACAGCGCTTTCCGGAGACCTGGTCTTCTGTTGAGATCTGTGTCTTTCTGATTGCGCTGATTCTGCTGTTTGTGGGATTTGGTTTCCTGGCATTTGCCTGGATTGATCGTGTGGGTCATAGGAAAAGGCTGCTGATGTTTCTGATTCTTGGCGGCGTATTTCTGGTGATGCAGCTTTTCATCGCGTTCGGACTGCATACCATTCAGAATACGGATGCCTTTGAGGTTCAGGATCAGGCGCTTGCTATCGCGCGGGGCGTTCACCAGATCGTCGATTATACAAAATCCACCTATTTTGCCAAATATGGAAATAATGATCTTTACCTGATTTTCTGCGTTCAGGTCTTCAGGGTCTGTATGTTGCTGCATATTCATGCGTATCGCACGGTGTTTGCGGTGCTGAATGTGGCCGCCGTTGATCTTGGCATTCTCATGACCTGGAGGACGGTTTTTCTTCTGAGAGGGCCGAAGGCAGCGCTGAAGGTATTTGTGCTGAGTGTTTTCAATCCGCTTAATATTCTTCTGATATGCTGGCCCTATACCTGTACGCTCAGCATGCCGCTGATGATGCTGAGCCTGTGGATGGCTGCAGCGCTTCTGAAGGGGAAGGACAGCGGAGCACTGCATTTTGTGGAGTTTCTGGTGATCGGGCTGACGGCTGTGACCGCATATTATTTTCGTCCGACAGCCGCGTTCCCGGTAATCGCTCTCGTTCTGTGCGGCGTATGCGCGGGCGTGCAGAAGCTTTTCTATCGGCCAGAGATGTCTTCCGGCGACTCGCAGAATTCCGCTTCGGGATCCGGACAGATGCCTGCTGGCACGCGGATGTCTTGTTCCGGTATGAAACAAACGAACGTTCAATCAAGAGAATTATCTTTCTATACAATGGGAAAGAACCGGAAATTGCGGAATCTTATCAGAAAAGGTATCCTTGCTGTCTGCGTGATTCTTCTGATGGCAGTGACATCGTCTGCGATCCGAAACGCTTCCCTGCGTCTGGATCCGGTGACAGACACACAGTTTCCGACCGTATACTGGCTGATGCTTGGCGCTTCGGAGACCGGACGGGTGAATTCGGAAGATATGAATTATAACCGGCGTATGTACACCGAGAAGGAGAACAGGGAAGCGGACATTGCAGCAGTCCGACAGATTCTGAAGGAACGAGGTCTGGCTGGCAATGTGAAGCACTATCTGGAAAAAACAGGGCTGACATGGTCGGATGGAACCGCGGAATATCTCAGCCGCAGCATGGGATCAGAGAACAGCCTGCCGTGGCTATATCAGCTCCTGAACGGGCCGGGCGCCGGAATTCTTTATCTGTGGTGCCAGGCATATCGTATGGTGATGCTTTTTATGGCTCTCGCCGGGATTTTGGTCTGGCTTTGTTCCGGGAGAAAATCGGGATGTGCCGGCAATTTTATCTTCCAGGTATGCGTTATCACCCTGCTTGGAGGTTTTGTCTTCTATACATTCTGGGAGGGAAAACCGGTTTACAGCTATCCCTTCCTGCCGTATCTGATTCTGGTCAGCCTGCCCGTGTGGGAAAAGGCCTGCCGCATAGATGAGGGAAAATATCAGGATGCGCCGTCTTCCGTGGGAACCGTACGTCGTCTCGTACTCGTTGTTCTGCTTGTCGTAACCGGGCTCGGGCTGTTTCAGAAGTACGTCATTACAGCGGAATCGGGCGTTTTCGATGTTCCTTCCATTGTAAGTGACAGTACGGCTCTGGCCGACTGGGTCAGTGTCCCGGAAGGTCAGACGCTGACGCAGAGCTTCTATCCTTCGGGAGCATTTAATACCATCCTGATCCGGGCAAGAACGGCAGGCAGAGGAAATACGAAGGACAGGTACCGAATTGTCGTGGTTTCCGGTGATTCTGGAGAAGAGGCGAATTCCGCCGCTTATCGCCCGGAGGAAGTCATTGCGGATAAAACAATTCAAGCTGGCAAGATAAAGGATCGAAGGATCATCCTGAATTTCCCGACTGTTTTTCCGGCAAAAAACGAAGCCTTCCGGATCATTGTCACGAATCTTTCCACAGAGGGAAAAGGGCAGGACGGACTGCAGTCTACAGTACGTTTCGGGACCAGGCTCTGTTATGTGATGGATGAGTATAAGGGGAACTGTGTTGTCAAGGGCAGGAGGCATGCCGGTGATCTTCTGATTCGTGTAAGCCGGATAGATGAACCGGTTGTAAAGGAACGCGGGTAAGCACATGACGAACCGGTCCGGACGGAATGCGGGAAACCGGATAGATGAACCGATTCGGATGGAACGCGGGTAATCGCATAACGAACCGGTGCGGATGGAACGCTGGTAATCGCATAATGATCCGGTTCAGATGGAATCAGTCCGGACGAACCGGGGCATGGCGGGAAACAGGGGTGATCATCATATCGTCCAGCATTTCTGCGGCGATTTTCTCCGGATCTGAGTCCGGGCAAATCCAGTCCCCGATTGCCTCTCGAGGAAGGATGACAGGCATGCGGTTGTGAATACGCGCGAGTTCCGGGGTCGGCTCTCTTGTGAGAACGGTGAAGACCGGATATGTCAGGCCGCTCGTCTCTTCCATGTGGTACAGCCCGGCAAGGTAGGTCAGATCGGATGCTTCGGGACGGATTGCGTACTTTCCGCCGGTTTGCACCCGTCCGCCGGACGTACGGATATGTTCCCATTCGAAATAACAGGATGCTGGAATGATACAGCGATGTCGCCTCCAGTCAGAGGAGAACGAGACCTTCTCCTTCGCAGATTCGATTCTGGCATTTACGACAGGCCCTTTCACACCGGGGATATGATATCCCCATATCATCGGATACACAGCTTTTTCTGCGGAAGCGGAGGGCGCAATTACGGCGGCGATATCGGTCGGACGGATTTCTCCGGATGTTCTGAATTCTCTTCTCAGCCGATCGGTCATTCTGCGCAGAAGCGCCGTGCTGCCCGCTGCCTCCGTGTATTGATTCATTTCTTCAGAAGGTTCGATAAAAAATCGCGTACACATATTCGTTTGAACTTCCTTTTTTTCATCAGGTATAAAGCGTCTGCTCGTCTCCTATACAATACCACACAGAGTCAAAACAGATCCCGCAATAATCGAAAATTTGTTCTTTTTCATTGCAGCTGATATAATAACTGAGAATATAAAGGGATCGGATTTCAGGACTTACGATCGTAAAGAATCGTGTTCCGGATTTTGAGATTGGAAAAGTATCGGATTGTGGATTTGTTGAAGGAAATGCCATGGAGAGGTCGGGATTGACTGCCAGTATTGTGGTGGACAATACAGGGAAGGAAAAAAATAAAGGAGAAGACGTATACCGGGATACACCGCTTCCATTTGCGGGCAGCATTTCCGGGCAGTTCCCGCGCAAGGAAAGAGCAGCCAGGTGCAATGCAGAAGCAAAACAGGGTGCAGAAGCAGAAGGAAGCCTTTCAGCAGGCCGGGGTTTTTCGGCGGAAGAAAGTCATTCAGCGGGCCGGGGTTCTTCGGTGGAAGGAAGTCATTCAGCGCGGCGAGGTTCTTCGGTGGAAGAAAGTCATTCAGCGGAACGGAACGGATACTCCTCTGATGTACCCGGACAGATTCTGGAGATGATCCGTCTGTATGAGTTCGGGGACGGTTCGCCCGAACACCGTGCCAGGATGTTCTGCAGGCAGGGAAAATTCATGGAGAAGTATGAGGATGATTTCCCCTGGAAGGGTGATTTCAGACGTTATTTCACGACTTATCATGATCTGAATATCCGTCAGCTGCGCGGCTATTTTACCTGGAGAACCGGAATACGAAACGGAGAATACCGCCCGATCTCCACGTCGCTGGCATATATGTACCTATACGAGCTTCTGTGCGGCATCGGCGCGTCATCGGTTGACGATGTGCTTCAGAAGATGGAGACATTTGAGGAAAACTATGTGAATGCCGGCATCAGTGATCCGGGGATGCGGAAAAATATCCGCCGGTGGATGTTTGAATATGCGGTGCTTCATGGCCTGCCGGCAGAGAGGGTTCGCTCATACGCAAATCCGGAAGCTTTGGATTTTGATCATTCTCTTGTGATCCTGAAAAACCCGAAGAATCATTCGGATGAGGAGATTTTTCATGCGATGAGCCGCTTCACAGGACAAACGATTGAAAAATCCGCCGTTCTGACCCGCAATAGAAAAAGGGGCATTCATCTTCTGGCCGGGATGTGGAGGTATCTCTCTGAACATTTTGAGGATAACGGGAGGGATATTTTTATGGTGTGTTTCGGCACACGGAAATGTTATCCGTGGCATCCGCTCTCAAATGCGGTATACTGGGAGGAAATGGAACTTCCGGACATGGATTTCGAGATGGATGAATGCAGAACATTTCATCTGCGGGACGGGAAGTGGCAGGAGGAGCGGTACGGCGGTCTTGGATTGCATCTGGACTGGTTCCGTTCCCTGCTTCGCGCCTCGGACAGGATTTTGCGCAGAAAGCTGAGAACGGGACATTATCTTCGGGAAAGAATGGACGAGCAATGGGCGGTTCCTTACATCGAAGCTGCGCTTCGGGAGATGGAGGCGGAAGAGCAAAGAGCAGCGATGCCCGTGATTGAAATAGATTATGCGGGTTTGAAGCAGATCCGGGAGGATGCCGCGATCACGCGGGACAGCCTTCTGACCGATGAAGAGATAGAGGAAAGCCGGGAGCCGGAGACCGATTCTGTTGTGAAGAAGATCCGGCAATCACCGGGTGAAGCAGATAGAGAGGCAGGAGAAAATAAGGAAACCGGTGCGGACAGCCTGTACCGCCGGATTTTGCTCATGCTTCTCGACGGGCAGCCCATAAACGATGTGGTAAGAGAAAATCATCTGATGCCTGCTGTTGTCGCGGATGCGATCAACGAGGCGTTTTTCGATGAAATCGGCGATAGTGTCGTCGAATGCGACGGGGATGAGATCTGTGTCGTTGAGGATTACAGAGAGGATATAGTTCAGGCGTTAGGGGAGATCAGCTTATGAGTGATGAGCACAGAAAAGTACCGAAGAGAATCGCGCAGACGGTTCTGAATTCGCTGAAGGGCGGCGTGGTTCCGAGGATCGGACTGCCCTATATCGCAGTCGGCAGAAAGAACGAGATTGAGGCGCTTTTACATGATGTAGACATTATCTCAGAGGGAGGCGCATCCTTCCGGTTCATCGTCGGAAGGTACGGATCCGGCAAGAGCTTTTTGATTCAGACGATCCGGAATTATGTGATGGACCGCGGCTTTATCGTGGCGGATGCGGATCTTTCGCCGGAGCGCCGTCTTCAGGGAACGCGTGGACAGGGCCTCGCGACGTATCGGGAACTGATTGGAAATCTCTCCACGAAGACAAAGCCGGAGGGAGGGGCTCTTACACTGGTTCTGGATCGGTGGATCAGCGCGGTGCAGGCGGAGGCCTCAGGGGAGACGGGACGGATGCCGGGCGATCCTCTGCTCACGGAGGCGGTAGACCGGAAAATCGTCGCTGTCACCTCGCAGATCAGCGAGCTGGTGCACGGATTTGAGTTTGCTTCCCTTCTGTCGCGCTATTACCATGCTTACATTGATGGGGATGACGAGACAAAGGGAAAGGTTGTCCGCTGGTTTCGGGGCGAATACGCGCTGAAACGCGAGGCGAAGGAGGAGCTCGGCGTAAATATCATCATCACGGACGATGACTGGTACGATTACCTGAAGCTCTTCGCCGTTTTTTTCCGCCTGGCGGGCTACTCGGGGATGATGATCATGATCGATGAGCTGGTGAATCTGTATAAGATCCCGAATGCCATCACCCGACAGTACAACTATGAGAAGATGCTCACCATGTATAATGACACCCTGCAGGGGAAGGCAAAATACCTTGGCATCATCATGGGAGCGACGCCGCAGGCGGTGGAAGACAGGCGCCGCGGGGTGTACAGCTACGAGGCGCTTCGGTCCAGACTTGCGGAGGGGAAATTTTCGAAGCCGGGGGCGCGAGATCTCCTCGCGCCGGTCATCCGGCTTGATCCTCTGACTCCGGAGGAAATGCTGGTCCTGTGTGAAAAATTGTCTGACATGCATGCCGGACTGTATCAGTACGAGAGAAGAGTTACGACGGAAGAGCTTGGCGATTTCATCAAGCTTGAGTATGGACGGATCGGAGCGGATCAGAACATCACGCCCAGAGAAGTGATCCGTGATTTTATCGAGCTGCTTGATCTGCTGTATCAGAATCCGTCCCTCGACATGGAGAAGATGCTTGCATCGGACGCATTTACGTACACGAAGTCGGAAGCTGTATCGGATCAGACAGACAGCAGCTACGCGACCTTTACGATCTGAAAGAGAGCAGGGAATGAATGTATTCGCAAGGTATGCACCATTTATTCAGGATTATATTTACCGCTCCGGCTGGCAGACGCTTCGGGGCGTTCAGAACGCGGCGGGAGAAGCGATCTTCGGCTCTGACCAGAATGTTCTTCTGACTGCGCCGACTGCCTCGGGCAAAACCGAAGCGGCTTTCTTTCCCGTCCTGTCTCTATTGGATGAGGAACCATCCCGAAGTGTCGGTGTTCTGTACATCGCGCCGCTCAAGGCTTTAATCAATGATCAGTTCGGGCGGCTGAATGAACTGTGTGAAGAAGCCGGGATCGCTGTCACCCGATGGCACGGAGACGCGGCACAGTCGGGGAAGCGAAGGCTTCTGAAGAAGCCCTCAGGTATTCTGCAGATTACACCCGAATCTCTGGAGTCTCTGATGATCAATAAACATATGGAGATTCCTTCTCTGTTCGGCGATCTGCGATTCATCGTGATTGATGAGATTCATTCGCTTCTGCGGGCGGACCGGGGCCTCCAGACCTTCTGTCTGATCGAACGGCTCTGCAGACTGGCTGGGTGCAATCCGAGGAGAATCGGGCTGTCCGCCACTATCGGGAATCCGGAGGAAGCGGGGAAATTCCTGTCGGCCGGCAGCGGAAGAGGCTGCATCATTCCGAAATTCGAGGGCGCGAAAGAGGTCTGGCATCTCTCGATGGAGCATTTTTTTAACACCGCTCCGCAGGCGGATGAGGGGAAAACGATTCCGGAGAAGCCACCGGCTGCCGGAATAACAGCCGGTGCCGGACCGAAGGCTTCGACAATGGAAGAGGCAGCCGGTGCCGGGCCGAATGCCACAGCAATGGAGGAGCCGACCGATTCCGCGCCGAAGGCAGCCGATCCCGGAATCGGGTATATTTTTGAACACACCCGGGGAAAGAAATGCCTGATTTTCACAAATTCACGTGAGGAATGCGAGGCGGTCTGCCAGCACCTGAGGCAGTACTGCGAGGCGGTGCACGAGCCTGACCGTTTTCTGATTCATCACGGAAACCTGTCGGCATCCTATCGGGAGAGTGCGGAAGAGGAGATGAAGGAGGAGAATTCCCTGATGTCGGTGTGCGCCACGGCAACACTCGAGCTCGGCATCGATATCGGAAAACTGGAGCGCGCCTTTCAGATCGATGCGCCGTTTACGGTGTCCGGTTTCCTTCAGAGAATGGGAAGGACAGGCAGAAGGGGCAATCCTTCAGAGATGTGGTTCGTGATGCGTGAGGATCACCCGGAACCCAGAGCCATGCTGCCGGAGATGATCCCGTGGTATCTGATACAGGGGATTGCCCTGGTTCAGCTGTATCTTGAGGAACGGTTTGTCGAACCGCCCCGCACGGGCCGGCTCCCGTTCAGCCTGCTGTACCATCAGACCATGAGCACACTTGCGTCCTGCGGAGAGATGACGCCCGGAGAGCTTGCGTCGCGTGTGCTGACACTCTCGGCCTTTCATCGGATCACGGCTGACGATTACCGTGTGCTTCTGCGGCATCTGCTGGAGATCGACCATATCAACCGGACCGAAAACGGAGGGCTGATTGTGGGAATAGCGGGCGAGAGGATTGTCAACAACTACAAATTTTACGCCGTCTTTCAGGAAAACATCGAATACACCGTGCGCTCCGGATCCGAGCAGATCGGAACCATCGTGAAACCGCCGCCTGCAGGGGACAAAATTGCCATCGCCGGCCGCGTCTGGGTGGTGGAGGAAGTGGATCATAAGCGCAGAGAGGTGTATTGTACGCTCGTCAAGGGAAATATCCCCGCCTATTTCGGTGATGTGGCCGGAGATATACACACCCGCATTCTGGAACGGATGTACGGGGTGCTCTGTGAGGAAAAATCATATCCGTATCTCATGTGTCACGCCGTGGGAAGACTTTCCGATGCCAGAGAGACATTCCGGAAATCCGGGATGGCGGAGCATCCGCTGGTCCATCTCGGAGGAAACATGTGGGCGCTTTTTCCCTGGCTCGGAAGCTACGCGTTTCTTGCGCTGGAGCGTTTCCTGAAAATCCGGTGCGCAGGGCGGCTGGGTCTGAAAGGGCTGAATGCGTCCAGACCGTATTACATGCAGTTTACCATGAAAACGGACGAGACGGAGTTTTACCGGATCGTATCTGAGGAGGCCGGGAAAGATATCGACCCGCTTGAACTTGTATATCCGAAGGAGGTTCCGGTTTTTGAAAAATATGACGAATACGTTCCGGAAGAACTGGTCCGGAAAGGGTTTGCGTATGGAGTGCTTGATATCGAAGGAATGCGGGATCGTGTGCTCTCCTGGAGCAGGGAGGTGTAGAAAAAATGTTTGGTCTTTTGCTGCTGATATTGATCGTGATCGGACTTTTTAAGCTGACAGGCATTATCTTGCATGCTGTCGGGAAGATCCTTGGCGGAGTTCTGGGCATTTTCGGCTGGCTGGTTCTGGCGGGACTTGCGGCAACAGTATTCGGATTTGGATTGTTTATGTTCGCGATTATCCTGATTGTCGGGGCGATCGCATTGATTATCAGTGTGATGACATAAAGAAGATGAGAGGTTAATTGAATTGCTTTGAGAAATCATACCCAAAACCTATACGGTAAACGGCCATACGATAAGTCGTGCCACATTCTGTATAGAGGCAGGAGGACAAAAATGACAGGATTTGATGTGATTGACGGGGTGTGGAGGAATCATGAGAAGTGAAGGCGGATCGGCGCTGAGCAGTGAGAAGAAGGATGCGGGCTTCTTTCTGCACAGCAAAGAGTTTTATAAATCTTTTTTTGTCATGATGGCACTTCTCGTCTTCCAGAATATCATTACCTATTCGGTAAATGTGGCTGACAACATCATGCTTGGCGGTTACAGTCAGACAGCGCTGTCCGCCGCTGCTGCCTGCAATCAGATTCAGTACATTCTGCAGCAGTTTACGGTTATGGGACTCGGCGAGGGAATTGTTATTCTTTCCAGCCAGTACTGGGGAAAAAAGGACACGGAGATGATTCAGAGAATCTCCGGCACGGCGATGCTGTGCGGGATACTCGCGGGAGCGGTCCTTACGGCGGCTGCGTTCGTCGCGCCGGACCGTATGGTCGGTATCTTTACTGATGATCCGGATATCATCCGGATGGGAGTCTCTTATCTGTCGATCATCCGGTATACGTATCTGATCTTTATTGTGACGAATCTGATCCTGTCAACGCTGCGCAGCGTTCAGGTTGTAAGGATTGCGTTTCTGCTTTCCTGCCTGGAGCTTGTGATCAATGCGGGAATCAATTACTGCCTGATCTATGGAAAATTCTGCTTCCCGGAGATGGGAATTCATGGCGCGGCGATCGGTACGCTGATCGCGAATCTGACGGGGCTTGTGGTGCTTGTGTTCTATTGCCGGTTCAGCCGGAACGTCCCGCTTCGTCTGGATCTCCGGAAGATGATGCGGGTGAACGGAGATATCCTGAAGAATTATCTGAAGGTGGCGCTTCCGTGTGTGGTTTCCGCCATTGTGTTTGCCAGTGCGGTGGCGATTCAGACCGTGATCTTCGGTCATCTCTCCAGTGATGCGTTGGCAGCCTCCGGAGTCGCTGGAACCTTTTTTCAGTATGTCAAGATGATACCGGTCGGCGCTTCGTCTGCCGCTGGCGTGCATGTGGGCAAAACCGTTGGGAGCGGGAAACTCAGAAAGCTCAGACAGATGGTGCATTCGCTCCAGGCAATTTTCCTGGTGGTCGGCTGCATATCGTGCGTGATTCTTCTGGCGCTCCGGTATCCGGTACTGTCTCTGTATAAGCTGACCGATACGGCATATTCGTATGCGCTGACACAGATGACGATACAGGCCTTCATTGCGATCGGCATGTCTTTCCAGATGCCGGAGCAGATGGGAATCATCCGCGCCGGCGGGGATACCCGTTATTCCATGATCAGCGATATTGTGTACAGCTGGATTGTCGTGATTCCGATGGGCCTGGTCGGCTGTTTCGTGCTCGGCTGGCCGTTCTGGGCGATGGTGCTCTGGCTGAACATGGATCAGATCCTGAAATGCTTTACCGTGACGCACAAGGTCTCCACCTATTCGTGGATCCGGAATCTTGCGGGCGCGGAAACTGCGAAAGACGTAAGCGGACTTTGATTTACGCGAACAGTGAGCCGCAGCCGAATGCGAAGCATTCGTGTGCGGCGAGCGTCGCGATAGCGAGATAAAACTCGCGCAGCGTGTTTTATCTCGTTTGCTGCCGGCAGATGTCATCCGTCGGCTGTGCTTCTGGAAAATACTGTGTCCGGCCGCTTTGGAGAAACTGCCGGCAGCTGGCTTCAGTCGACGGTGTTGCAGGAGAATTTATGCTTCTCCGGAATTTCACGGTCGGAATATCCGGCTTCGGTCTGGCCGAGAATAATGGAACCGGTGGGAGTGAAGCCTTCCGGCAGGTTCAGCTTCGCGACGATCGCCGGATCCTGGGAGAGTGCGTAAGTAGCACCGTAGATATCGCAGTGACCAACGCCCTCCTCTACGGCGGCGAGGGACATGTTCTCGATAATCATGGCTACGTTGGCACTTGCCACATTGCCCTGATCGCTGGAGGAAACGACGATCAGCATCGGCGCGCCGTAGAGCGGGTGCATGGACGGATTCCCGAAGAATTTTGCGCCCGCCTTGTCGATGGCGTCCAGAAGCTCTTTGTTTGTCACGATGGTGAGGTGGATGCTGTCATATTTTCCCATGCCGATTGGTGATTCATATGCAGCTGTAAGTATAGATGCAAGCTGAGCGTCGGTAATGGGTTTTCCGTTATAGGAGCGGATTGATTTTCTGTTGTTCAGTGCTTTCTTTAGTTCCATGATGGATACCTCCTTGTTCTACATTGAATGTGCCATCGGTATGCGGGGGTAAAGCCCGCATGACCGTTTGCTGCGGTATGGTCCGGATACGCATAATCGCTGTGATCCGGATGCGCATAACCGTTGTGATCGGTATGCGTATTACCGTTGCTATTATAGCATATTGCAGAGAGCATTACGATAAGGGGGTCTGCGGATAGTATGGGGATCCTGCGGATATTCCTGGGGTTTTGCGGATAGTATGGGGATCCTGCGAATATTCTGGGTTCTGCGGATAGTCTGGGGATTCTCTGGATATTCTGGGGAAAGACGAAGAGATGGCTGACATTGGCAGAGAAACAGCGAATCAAAGTGGAGGTTGAGCATATGAAACGAAGAACAGCTTTATCGATTGCGGGAAGTGACTGCAGCGGGGGTGCCGGCATTCAGGCGGATCTGAAGACGATGACGATAAACGGTGTTTATGCCATGAGTGTGATCACGGCGATGACGGCACAGAATACCACCGGGGTGAGAGCGGTTCAGGAGGCAGCTCCTGAATTCCTGAAAGAACAGATCGATGCGGTTTTTGAAGATATCTTTCCGGATGCCGTGAAGATCGGAATGGTTCCGTCGGCCGCGCTGCTGCACGTCATCAGTGACAGGCTCCGGTACTACGGGGCGCGAAATGTGGTTGTAGATCCGGTCATGGCAGCAAGCACCGGGTCTCTTCTGACGAACGAGAATTCGGTAAAGGCAATGACAGAGGAATTGCTTCCCGTTTCTTCCCTTGTCACGCCGAATATTCCGGAGGCACAGATCCTGTCGGGCATTTCCATTGAAAACAGGGAAGATATGGTCCGTGCCGGGAGGGAGATCAACAGCCGTTGTCATTGTTCTGTGCTGGTGAAGGGAGGACATATCGCGGGGAACGCGGATGACCTTCTGATTGATCAGGGTGAGATCTACTGGTTCAGCGGAAAACGGATTGAAAATCCGAACAGCCATGGAACCGGCTGCACGCTGTCGAGCGCGATCGCGTCGAATCTTGCGAAGGGAAGCACAATGTATGACGCGGTGCAGAAGGCGAAGGACTATCTGACGGGCGCGCTTTCTGCCATGCTTGATCTTGGAAAGGGAAGCGGCCCCCTGGATCACGCATTCTGTCTGAAAAAAACTGCATTTTTTCCATAAAAAGGCAGAAAAAATCTTGACATGAGGAGTCTGATTCGATACGTTTGTAATATAAATTATGTGTTGTATCCGGCTATAAATTACATGTTGTATCCGGCCCTGATAGGTTACGGAATTTATCCCGTTCATACCGGGTAGAGAGATGAGCGTGAAGCCATGTGAAACAGGGCGAAAACGTGAATATGCGCGGTCAGTGAGCCACATCCGCTCACTCAAGGGGTGAAGCAGTGAGGCGAACGCCGCGACAGACCGACAAAGTCGGTCACATGTATGATTGCAGGAGCGCAAAGCACGGAGCAGTCCGTAGCTGATACAGTCTGTGGCGCCCCGCTTGCGGGGCATGGGGGTTTATTATGCAGGATTATGATGAGGCAGTGTTGAAATGCTTTCTTGAAAATCAGGACAGATTGTTCCCGGAACCGGTAGCTTCCTCAGAGGAAGAGGCGGAGTACTTTCTGGAGGATGTCTGCGCGGTTGTTGTAGATTCCAGGGATGAGGTTCGCCAGTATTTTGAGGAGGAGGGCATTGATCTTGAGGGAGATCCGCTCGAAGAGGCGGAGGTCTTCAATATCGGTGACGGCAGATTCCTGATTGTAGAAGGATGAGAGTTTCAGTATACCGGAGAGACACGATCTTCGGAATACCGGAGACGTGGAACTTAAGTATATCGGGAAATTGTAATAACAGAAGATGATATGCAGCAGACAGTCCTGTCCGACGGTTTATTATGCCGCGATGGGAATGTCTTTTTTGTGCCTTTAACACTCCGTAAGCAAGAAATCCCCCACCTCTATAGGTGGCGGGATGAATTGCGATAAACACGGCGTTTTTGACTTTGGTGTCTTGCTATGTTATAATCTGATTATAAATAGGTCAGTCGTACTTATCATAAGGGTTATAAATACAATGCAATTAGACACAAATAATCATTCGGTATTCATGCTGCACTATCATCTTATCATGTGCGTAAAATACCGGAATAAGGTAATCGATGACGAGATTTCTATACGTCTGAAAGAAATATTTGTGAGGATCGCTCCTACATATAACATAACATTGGAAGAATGGAATCATGATATCGATCATGTTCATATTCTTTTTAGAGGACAGCCAAATACAGAGATCAGTAAATTTATCAATGCCTATAAATCTGCAAGCAGCCGTATCATAAAGAAAGAATTTCCTATGATACGTAAATCCCTTTGGAAAGAGATGTTTTGGTCACAAAGTTTTTGTTTGCTGACTACAGGAGAAGCTGCTGTAGACATTATTAGGCAATACATTCAATCTCAGGGTAAGAAAGATGGCAAACAGGGCAATTAAGTATCGGTTATATCCTACAACGGAACAAAAGATCATGTTTGCAAAAACCTTTGGCTGCTGCCGTAAGGTTTATAATCTCATGCTCACCGATAAGGTGGAAGGCTATAAAGCAACTGGTAAATTTCCAACGGTTACACCAGCAAAGTATAAGAAAGATTATCCATATCTCAAGGAAGTCGATAGCCTTGCTCTCGCCAATAAGCAGCTGGATCTGCAGGCAGCTTTTCACAATGCTTTTAGCAAAACCCGTAAGAAGAAAAATGGTTTTCCAAAGTTCAAATCCAAAAAACATAGCCGAAAATCTTATACGACAAACAACCAGAAAGGTACGGTTGCGATTATAGACAACAGGTATATCAAACTTCCAAAGGTTGGTAAAATCAAAGCTGTGATCCACCGCATTCCTGATAGCAGATGGATCATAAAATCTGCTACGGTTTCCCAGGAATCAGATGGAAAATTCTATACTTCTGTTCTTTTTGAATTTGAGCTGGTCGAAAACGGTTATATAGCCGACAAGACAAATGCGATCGGACTTGATTATGCGTCGGATGGCTTATATGTAGACAATAATGGTATTGTCGGCTCAAGCCACAAATACTATCGTGAAAGTCACAGAAAACTGGCAAAAGAACAGCGTAAGCTATCACGAAAAGCAGGCTCTAAAAAGAATGAGATAAAGTCGAATAATTATCTCAAACAACTCCGTAAGGTGAATAAGGTTCATAGACATATTGCTAATCAGCGGCTGGATCATCTACACAAAACATCTACTAAGATAGCCAATCAGTATGATGTTGTTTGTGTGGAGACATTGAATATGCGATCTATGGCAAATCATGGGTTCGGTAACGGAAAAGCCACTCTCGACAATGGATATGGAATGTTTCTTTCGATGCTTAAATACAAGCTGTCTGATAGAAATAAGTATCTTGTCAAAGTAGATAAGTGGTTTCCTTCCTCGCAGCGATGTCATTGTTGCGGTAAGATACACCCGGATATGAAAAGTTTGCAGACACGTATCATAAAATGCGATTGTGGGCTCACTATGAGCCGTGACCAGAATGCAGCAATCAATATCCTTCATGAGGGATTACGATTACTTGCTGAAACAGCCTAAACAAAATATATAGTAGGGATGGAATAGACCGAACTTATACGCCTGTAGACATTGTGTAAGACATTGAGTTACGTACCATCGTAGCCAACGCAGTAGTGGTTGAAGCAGGAAGCTCCGACTTCTATAAGTCGGAGTAGTTCACGGATCAGGAGGTAAGCCATGCAGAGGAACAGGAAAGAAAAACAGTCCGGAAAGAGAAAAAAGGATCACCTGACCCGCGCGCAGCAGCTGCGGCGTTTGAGTCTCTTGTTCCTCCCGGTTGGAATTGGCCTTGGTATCGCGGGAGCATTTGCGGGAATCATGGCGGGCAGGCTGATCTATGTGCTTGCTTTTACAGCACCGGCAGTTTCCTTTCTGGTGATGGGGATTTTCTTCCGCGAGTTCCCGGTCGGTGAGGATATGCCGGATAGAGATGGAAGCGGAGAAAAAGAGGAAGGAAAGACAGAATGAGAATAACTGCCATAAAAAGAGGAAGAGAAGACAAAATGAGGATAACTGAGACAAAGAGGAAGGAAAGACAACAGAATGAGGGTTAGTGACACAAAGAAAAAACTGGATCTGACATCGGTTCCGGCAATTATCCTCCTGGCATTTATCAGCTGTTTTTTGTGGGGAAGTGCTTTTCCGTGTATAAAAATCGGCTACCGGATGTTTGACATCGCCGCCTCGGATACCGCGGGGCAGATTTTTTTTGCCGGAGTACGGTTTGCCATTGCGGGGCTGATGGTTCTCCTGACCGGAAGCCTGCAGCAGAAGAAACCGCTGCGTCCGAAAAAGGAGATGATCGTGCCGGTGATGGGCCTCTCTCTGATGCAGACCATCGGCCAGTATTTCTTCTTTTACATCGGACTCGCCCACTCAACGGGAGTGAGTTCGTCTATCATTGAGGGGGCGAATACCTTCTTTACGATCCTGATTGCCGCGCTGATTTTCCGGACGGAGCATCTCACCTGGAATAAGATACTGGGATGTGTGGCTGGGTTCGCAGGGGTTCTGCTGATTCAGCTTCCGTCGGGAGGCGGAGCGAGGCTTGGGTTCACCTTCGCCGGAGAAGGCTTCATCCTGATTTCAACCATCCTGGCCGCGTTTTCTTCTTCCTATATTAAAAGATGTGCCCGGAGAGAAAATCCGGTCACGATGTCCGGCTATCAGTTCCTTTTTGGAGGCGTTGTACTTGCGGCAGGCGGATTTTTTGCGGGAGGCAGACTGAGGGTTAATCCGGCGGGAATACTGCTGCTTCTGTATATGGCTTTCATATCTGCGGCTGCGTATACGATATGGAGCATGCTCCTTGCGGCCAATCCGGTCAGCCGGATCGCGGTCTTTGGCTTTTTCAACCCGGTGATCGGTGTCCTGCTGTCGGCGGTTCTTCTCGGAGAGTCGAATCAGGCATTCAGCCTCCGTGGGCTACTGGCCCTTGTGCTGGTCAGCGTTGGAATCGTGGTTGTGAACCATGCGTTTTCCGGCGGAGATCAGGCGTGATGATATGGTTTACCAGATGCCGCGGTACAGCCCCCTGCGCTGGCAATGGGATATCAGGCGATTCTTATGCGTAAAAAAATAGAGAGCGGAGTTTATACTTTTTTATGAAGACGATCACAGATTGTACACATCTGTTCCGTATGATGAGACACAGATAGTTGATTAACCACTCACTATCTCCCCCTCATTTAAAGAAGCACTGGCAGGATTTTTCTGATGAAACGGAATTCCGCCGGTGCTTCTTTACGTATCGGACGCAATATGGTATTCTTTAGTTTGAGTTTTTGTGTCCTTCACATAAACCGGGATGCTCTGCAAGGACGTCACATATGGTGTAAGCTGCGGATTGCTTCGTGACCCGCACTCTCGCAATCCTGCAGGTGTGAGATGAAAAGTGTTTTTTATTTACGCGAACAGTGAGCCGCAGCCGAATGCGAAGTATTCGTGTGCGGCGAGTGTCGCGATAGCGAGATAAAACTCGCGCAGCGTGTTTTATCTCGTTGCGGTAAATATCCGGAACATCACGCGGATATTGCTGGTTTAATATAAGGAGAGTGAAGAATGGAAAAGAATCTGAGACAGCTGCTGGCCGGGCTGAAATATGAGGTGATTCAAGGCAGTGAAGACAGAGAAATTATGGGGGTTGCTTATGATTCCCGGAAGGTGGAGGAGAATTTCCTGTTTGTCTGCATCAAGGGCGCAGTATCTGACGGTCATAAGTATGCGTCGGTTGCTGCACAGAAGGGCGCGTGCGCGATTGTGGCGGAGGACGCGGTTGAAGTTCCGTCTTCTGTGACGGTGATCCGGGTCGAGAATTCCCGGTATGCACTGGCCTTGATTTCCGCGGAGTGGTTTGATCATCCGGCGAAGAAGCTGACGACGATCGGTATCACGGGAACGAAGGGGAAGACGACCACCAGTTACATGATTCAGTCGATTCTGAACGCGGCCGGCCACAAGTGCGGCCTGATCGGAACGATTGAGAGCATCACCGGAAAGCGTGTGATTCCTTCGGAGAATACGACACCGGAATCATATCTGATCAATGAGTATTTCTCGGAGATGGTTGAGTCCGGGTTTGACAGTGTGGTGATGGAAGTGTCGTCTCAGGCGCTGATGCTGGACCGTGTGGCGGGAATCTATTTTGACTTCGGTATTTTTACCAATATCGCGCCGGATCATATCGGCCCGAATGAGCACAAAAGCTTTGAGGACTACATGGAGTGCAAGAAAAAGCTTCTCCGGCAGTGCCGGATCGGTATCGTCAACCGTGATGACCGCCATTATGAGCGGATCGTCGAGGGCAATACCTGCGAGAAGCTGGAAACTTACGGATTTGACAGCAATGCCTCGCTCAGAGCCTCCAATGCCATGATGCTCAGCAAGAGAGGAAGACTGGGAATACGCTATGAGGCGAGCGGAATCGTCAATATTCCGGTGGAAATCGATATTCCCGGCAAGTTTTCCGTGTATAATTCTCTGGCGGCTATCGCCGTCTGCCATCATTTTGGCGTGACACCGGACGCAATCATGGACGCTCTGACCCATGCGAAAGTGAAGGGCAGGGTGGAGATGGTACATGTATCTGACAATTTTACCGTCATGATCGATTATGCGCATAATGCGATGGCGCTGGAAAGTCTGCTCTCGACATTGCGTGAATATCATCCGTCGAGACTGATCTGTCTGTTCGGATGCGGCGGAAACCGCGATCCCGAGAGAAGATTTTCCATGGGAGAGGTTTCCGGCAGAATGGCGGATCTGACGATTATTACGTCGGATAATCCGCGAAATGAGGAGCCGCAGGCAATTATCGACAATATTGTGACCGGTATCCGGAAGACAGATGGCCGGTACGTGACGATCATTGACCGCCGGGAGGCAATTGCGTGGGCGATTCATCACGGAGAACCCGGAGATATCATCGTCCTCGCGGGTAAGGGTCATGAGGACTACCAGATCATCAAGGGGAAAAAATATCCCATGGACGAGCGCGTCATCATCCGGGAGATTCTGGACAGAGATGCGGAAACGCTGAAGGCAGGCGGAGAGATCAGGGACAGAGAGTATACTATTCATCAGGGCTGAGACGTTTGATCAAGGGGAGCAGCAGGTGAGTTTAGAGAAGGAAAGATACGCGGATGTGATTGTGGATGTCACACAGGCGAGCATGGATCGTTCCTACCAGTACCGGATTCCTCCGGAGCTTGAGAATAAGGTCCGGGTCGGGTGCGTCGTGAGGATTCCCTTCGGAAACGGAAAGCGGTCGGCGGAGGGATATGTGCTGAATATCGGAACAGAACCGAGGATCGCAAGGGATCGGATCAAGCCGATCCTTGAAGTGCCGGATAACCGGGTTACAATTGAGTCAAAGCTTATTGAGCTGGCGCTCTGGATGAAGACGACGTACGGCTCCAGTCTGAACAATGCCCTGAAGACGGTTCTTCCGGTGCGTGAGAAGGAAAAACACGCGGTCCGGGAAGAAGTATCACTGGTATGGCCGGAGAAGAAGACAAGACTTCTTCTGGAACAGTATACAAGACGCCATTACGCGGCGAAGGTCCGGCTGCTGACGGCGTTGCTGAAGACAAACGAGCTTGAGAAGAGCTATGTGACAGGAACGCTGAAGATCACTCCGGAGAGTCTGAGAAGCCTGGAGCGTGAGGGCGTGATTTCCGTGAGAAGCGCGGATCTTACGAGAACTCCGGATGATCTGCAGGAACCGGAGGAGAAGGAAGAACCCTGCATCCTGACACCGGAGCAGAGCCGGGTGTGCAGCGGTATTCTCAGAGAGTGGGAGGGCGCGAACCGCCCATGTCTGATCCGGGGAGTGACCGGGAGCGGAAAGACCCTTGTCTATATGGATCTGATGGAGAAAGTGCTGAAAGAGGGAAGGCAGGTGATTCTGCTTATTCCGGAGATCGCGCTTTCCTGGCAGAATGTGAAGAGGTTTCGCAGCCGTTTCGGGGATGCCGTTACGATTCTGAATTCGAAGATGTCAAAAGGGGAACGGTATGACCAGTTCGAACGGTTGAAGAAGGGGGAGGCGCAGATCGTGATCGGTCCGAGGTCTGCCCTTTTTACTCCGTTCCCGAAGCTTGGCCTGATCATCATCGATGAAGAGCAGGAGTCTTCTTACCGCAGCGAGAATGCGCCAAGGTATGACGCGAGGGCGACCGCGCTGGAGAGAGCGAGGATCGAGAACGCCCATGTGGTATTCGGGTCCGCGACTCCTTCGGTCGATTCCGTCTTCCGGTGCAGAGAGGGCCGTTACGCCGGTTTTCTTCTGGAAAGCCGTTACGGAAATGCCGATCTGCCGGCGGTCCATGTGGAAGACATGCGAGAGGAACTCAGGCACGGAAACCGTTCCATTCTGAGTGCGGCTCTTCGCGAGGCGGTTAAAGAGCGTCTCGAGAGAAAGGAGCAGACGATTCTGTTCCTGAACCGGAGAGGATATTCCGGTTTTATCTCCTGCAGATCCTGCGGGGAGGTGATCAAATGTCCGCACTGTGATGTCTCCCTGACATTTCACACAAACGGCAAGCTGGTGTGCCATTATTGCGGCTATGAAATCGACCAGGTGAGCCGCTGTCCTTCGTGCGGATCCCCGTATATCGGGGGCTTTCGGGCGGGAACAGAGAAGGTCGAGGCGGAGCTTCACCGTTTTTTCCCCGAGGCGCGGATCATTCGTATGGATGCGGATACCACCAGAAAAAAGGACGGCTATGCCAGAATTCTGCGTTCCTTTGCCTCCGGCGAGGCGGATATTCTGGTCGGAACCCAGATGATCGTGAAAGGACATGATTTTCCAAGGGTTACTCTGGTGGGCGTTCTCGCAGCCGATCTCTCGCTGTTTGTCAGTGACTACAGAGCAGCGGAGCGGACGTATCAGCTTCTGGTACAGGCGGTGGGCCGCGCCGGGAGGGGCGATCTTCCGGGAGAGGCTTATATCCAGACCTACCATCCGGATCACTACAGCATCCGGGCAGCGGCGAAGCAGGACTACGATGCATTCTATGACGAAGAAATGCTTGCGAGGGAGATGATGCATTATCCGCCGGCATGCAATCTTCTGGCGATTCACGGATCCTGTGCGGACGAGCAGAGACTCGTTGTCGCGATGGGGCACCTTAAGAGGTACCTGATTCGCAATCAGGGCAGGGATACGGTGATTACCGGACCGGCTCCCGAGAATATCCGGAAGATACAGGATATTTACCGGCAGGTACTTTATGTAAAGGAACCAGATGAGGAGCGGATTATCCGGCTCAGAAGACTGGCGGAGAAGTTCATTGAAATCAATTCCGGGTTTAACCGGATGATGTTTCAGTATGATCTGAATGCGTAGGCGCAGGGCATCGACCGCGTTTTCCGGCAATCATGCGTTGACTGCACGCCGGTGAGAGGCAGGAGCCGAGCTGGCTTTTGTGTATGAGCTGTCTGCCGGCGGGAAGTGGGAGCAGTGCAGGTTTTTATCCATGGGCTGGCTGCCGGCTGAAAGCAGGAGCGGGGCAGGCTTTTATGTATGAGCTGTCTGCCGGCGGGAAGCGGGAGCACAGCAGATTTATATATATGAAGGAGAAATAGATTATGGGTATCAGAAAGATCAGAGAAGAGGGAGATCCGATTCTCACAAAGAAATGCAGACCGGTTGAGAAGATGAATCTCAGGACAAAGATTCTGATTCAGGATATGTTTGAAACGATGTATCATGCGTACGGCGTCGGCCTTGCCGGCCCGCAGGTCGGGGTTCTGCGACGGCTGTGTGTTATCGATGTGGACGGTGAGCATCCCTACGTGTTCATCAACCCTGAGATCATCGAGCAGTCCGGTGAGCAGACCGGTGAGGAGGGATGCCTGAGCATTCCCGGAATGTGCGCGCTTGTCACGAGACCCGAACATGTAAAGGTAAGGGCGCTCGATATCAATATGGAGCCGTTTGAGCTGGAGGCTGACGGCCTCCTTGCCCGCGCCTGCTGTCACGAGTTTGATCATCTTGACGGCATCATGTATCCGTCACGCGCACTCGAGCCGATTCACCCGGTGGATCAGGGAGAGGACGAAGAGGATGAAGAGGAAGCGCCAGAGGATGAGCTTTAATCCGGCTGCCGGCGGATTGAGAAATTGCAATCTGCGCTGTGTATGACGCAGACAGAAAGTGATGAGGTGATTTATGAGAGTTGTATTTATGGGCACGCCGGATTTTGCGGTCGGTACACTGAATGCGATCGCGGATGCGGGCTATGAAATAGCGGGTGTTGTCACCCAGACGGACAAGCCGGTGGGAAGAAAACAGGAACTGAAGCCTACCGCCGTCAAGGCAGCAGCTCTGAAGCTCGGATTGGAGGTATTCCAGCCGCGAAAGCTGCGAAACAATCCGGAGTTTCTGGAGACGCTGAAGCAGCTTGCGCCGGATGTCATCGTGGTGGCAGCATACGGAAAGATTATTCCAAAGGAGATCCTGGAACTGCCGAAATACGGATGTCTGAATGTACACGCGTCTCTGCTTCCTAAATACCGTGGAGCGGCGCCGATTCAGTGGGCGGTCATCGACGGCGAGGAAAAGTCCGGTGTAACGATTATGCAGATGAACGAGGGACTGGATACCGGTGACATGCTGGCGTCGGTCGAGGTGGCGATCTCGAAAGAGGAGACCGGCGGCTCGCTGTTTGACAAACTCGCGAAGGCAGGCGCGGAGCTTCTGGTGGAAACGCTTGCGAAGCTGGAGAAGGGTGACCTTCATCCGGTGAAACAGCCGGCGGAAAGCCCGACCGCATACGCACGTATGATCAGCAAGGCGGACGGAAGGATTGACTGGTCGCTTCCCGCCAGGAAGCTTGAATGTTTCATCAGAGGAATGAATCCCTGGCCAGCCGCGTACACCTACATGCAGGGGAAAGGGCTGAAAATCTGGAAGAGCCGGGTTGAAACAGGAGAATCCGGGGAAAAGCCCGGCACGGTACTTGCCGCGGATGAGAGCGGTCTGCTCGTTCAGACCGGTGAAAATGCGCTGCGGATCACGGAACTTCAGCTGGAAGGAAAGAAGCGCATGAAGGCTTCGGATTTTCTGCGCGGACACAGTGTGAAGACGGGGACCGTTCTCGGGGAATAACAGGGTGTTATACCGGGTATAATACAGAGACATATTTTCCCGGGGAATAACCGGGTTTCATACAGATACAGATGGTTCCCGGAAAGTTGCCGGGATTCCTATTTATGAGACGATTCCCGGAGGACAGCCGGGATTCATTCGCATCAAGAGAGGAGGCTCTCCAATGTACTACGGCGGTTACGGATTGTATTTTGACTGGACCTATATTCTTGTCATTCTTGCGTTTGTACTCTCGCTGATTGTTCAGACGACCATGCAAAGCACTTTCCGGAAATACAGCAGGGTTCGAAGCTCATATGGCATGACAGGGGCGGAAGTGGCGCAGAGAATTCTTGAAAGCGAGGGCATTTACGGAGTTCAGGTGCGCCGCGTCAGAGGAAGCCTGACGGATCATTATGATCCGAGGTCGAAAACGGTGAATCTGTCGGAATCGATTTATGGCAGTACATCGGTAGCGGCGCTTGGCGTCGCCGCACATGAATGCGGTCATGCGATTCAGGATGCGAAAGACTATGCGCCGTTGCGTATTCGTTCGGCACTAGTTCCGGCTGCTGATTTCGGCTCGCGTTTTTCGTGGATTCTGTTCTTCATCGGCCTTGTATTCCAGTCCGGTATTCTGACGGAGATTGGCATCCTTTTGTTCTGCCTCGCACTGCTGTTCCAGCTTGTGACGCTTCCGGTAGAATTCAACGCGTCTCACCGGGCTATGCAGAAGCTGAAAACGATGGGAATGGAAGAGGGACGGGAACTCTCCGATACGAGAAAGGTTCTCATCGCGGCTGCGATGACCTATGTTGCCGCAGTATGCGCGTCCCTTTTGTATCTGCTGAGGATGATCATTTTGTCAGGAGGAAGCCGTAGACGTGACTGAGAGAATCAATATCAGAGAACTGGCGCTTGAGACTCTGCTCGCCATCCGGGAGGATGGCCGGCAGAGCCATTTCGTCATCCGGGACGTTCTGCAGCGCTACGGGTGGCTGTCGGATCAGGAGCGGGCCTTTTATCTTCGTCTGACGGAGGGAACGTTGGAATATCAGATCCGTCTTGATTATATTCTGAATCTCTTTTCCAAAACAAAGACAGACCGTATGAAGCCGGTGATCCGGGAGATCCTGCGGATGGGCGTGTATCAGCTGCAGTTCATGGATTCGGTGCCGGATTCCGCTGCGGTAAACGAGAGCGTACGTCTTGCGGGAAGAAAGGGATTTTCCGGTCTGAAGGGATTCGTGAACGGGGTGCTGCGGAATATTTCGAGGCATCCGGAGAGGATCGTTTATCCCTCGATGGAAGAGCCGGTCCGGTGTCTGTCGGTCCGGTATTCGATGCCGGAGCTTCTCGTGTCAGACTGGATCAATGCATTCGGCATTGATAAAACAGAGGACATCTGCCGCGGATTTCTTGAGCAGAATGAGGTGACCATCCGTGTCCGGAAACGGAAGGAAGACGGATTATATGCCGGGGCAGAAGATGTCGTGAGAGAACTGAAGGCAGAGGGGGTGGAGCTGGAGAAGGCTCCTTATGTGCCGGATGCCTGGTATCTCAAGAATGCAGGAAATCCTGCGGAGCTTTCGTCATTTGAAGATGGCGGGTTTCTCATGCAGGATGTGAGCTCACAGCTTGCGGTCCGCTGCGCGGGGATCCGTCCGGGGGATCTGGTTTTCGATCTTTGTGCAGCTCCGGGAGGGAAAAGCCTGCTCGCGGCTGATCTGATGGAAGGCACGGGGAAGGTGATCTCCGGTGATCTCACGGAAGCGAAGGCAGCTCTCATACGGGAGAATGTGGATCGCTGTCAGGTGAAAAATATTGAAATTGAGGTGCAGGATGCCTCCGTTCCACTTCCTGAGCGCTTCGGGACAGCCGATGTGGTCATTGCGGATGTGCCCTGCTCCGGCTACGGTGTCATCGGCAAGAAACCGGATATCAAATATCGGGCTTCCCATGAGAAGGAAAAGGAGCTGTCTGCTCTTCAGAGAAAAATTCTGACAAACGCTGTGTCGTATATGCGTCCGGGAGGAATTCTGCTGTTCAGCACCTGCACCATCGCCAGGGCCGAGAACGAGGACAATGTAAGATGGCTTCTGGACAGCTTTCCGCTGGAGAGCGTCGGACTTACGGATATTCTGCCGGACGAGCTGCTCGCAGACGAGAGCGTGAGGAAAACGGCAGAAAGGGGCTTTGTGCAGCTGCTTCCGGGCATTCATCACTGCGACGGATTCTTCTTCGCGAGGTTCCGCAAACTGGAGGGAAGCCGGAAGCAGGAGAAGAAGCAGAACGCTGCGGATGCCCTGAGCGAAGCAGGCGCCGGGAAGACAGCTGCAGCCGGCGGAGAAGACAGTGACCGGGGAACCTGTTGTGCCGGCGGAGAGACAAGGGTCGGGAGGATTTAAATGATCAGCAGTGAGGAAAAATTGCAGGGCGTGACAGATATTAAATCAATGCTTCCGGGGGAACTGGAGGAGTGCATGCAGAGCCTCGGGGAGAAAAAGTTCCGGGCGGCGCAGCTTTTTTCCTGGATGCATCAGAAGCGGGTGGAGAGCTATGACGAGATGACCAGCCTTTCTCTGAAGCTCCGTGAGAAACTGGAACATGAGTATCCGCTGACGAGACTGAGAGCGGTCCGGGAGCAGATCTCGGCGATTGACGGAACGAGAAAGTATCTGTTTGCATTAAATGACGGGAATGTGATAGAAAGCGTCTGGATGAAATATCATCACGGAAATTCCGTCTGCATTTCTTCTCAGGTCGGATGCCGGATGGGATGCCGTTTCTGCGCGTCCACGCTGGACGGTCTGGTACGGTCGCTTACAGCGTCGGAGATGCTCGAGCAGGTTTATCAGATCCAGAGGATTACCGGAGAAAGGGTTTCCAATGTCGTCATCATGGGAAGCGGTGAGCCCATGGAGAATTACGACAGCGTGGTCCGCTTTGTAAGGCTTGCAAGCGCAGAGGCGGGGCTGAACCTGAGCCAGCGGAATATCACGGTGTCGACCTGCGGAATCGTTCCGAGAATCCGTCAGCTGGCGAAGGAGGATCTTCAGATTACACTCGCAATCTCCCTGCATGCTCCGAACGATGAGAAGAGAAGGAAGCTTATGCCGGTCGCGAACAAGTACAGCATCCGGGAGCTGATGGACGCATGCCGTTTTTATTTTGCGGAAACGGGTCGCAGGCTGACGTTTGAGTACGCGCTTGCGAAGGGACAGAACGATTCGGAGGAGGATGCCGCTGAACTGGCAGGCCTGCTTACAGGGCTCAATTGTCATGTGAACCTCATCCCGGTGAACCCGGTAAAAGAGCGCCATTTCGCCCGTTCTGGCCGTCAGGCGGTTCTGAATTTTCAAAATAAACTTGAAAATTACGGGATTAATGTTACTATAAGAAGGGAAATGGGCGCTGATATCGACGGTGCCTGTGGACAATTGCGAAAGAGTTATATTGACAGTAACCAGGAGAATTAAGCATGAAGGTATTTTCTGCAACCGATATCGGCCAGAAAAGACATATGAATCAGGATTTTATCTTTACCTCAGAGGAGTCGGTGGGCAATCTGCCGAATCTTTTTGTGGTTGCGGATGGAATGGGCGGACATAATGCAGGCGACTTTGCATCACGATATGGGGTGTCGGTGCTGGTCGAGACCGTCCGTAAGGATAAGAATTTCAATCCGGTAAAGGTCATGAGGAATGCGATTGAGGCGGCAAACCGTGAGGTTTTTTCCCAGTCCAGAAATGATCCGTCTATGGCTGGCATGGGAACGACAATGGTGGTATGCACCGTCGTCGGCGGATATGCGTACATCGCAAATGTCGGAGACTCCAGGCTATATCTGGCGGGAAGTGATTCCATGACACAGATCACGCAGGACCATTCTCTGATTGCTGAAATGGTTCGCCTTGGAGAACTGACACCGGAGGAGGGCAGAAATCATCCGGACAAGAATATAATTACAAGAGCGGTCGGAACAAATGAGGATGTCAAGATCGACTTCTTCGATGTAAAACTGGATACGGGGGACCAGATCCTGATGTGTTCGGACGGCTTATCCAATATGGTCGAGGATCAGAGAATCTTCGAAATTTTGAAGGGTGAAGATACAGAAGCAGATAAGGCGCAGGTTCTGGTTGATGAGGCTAACGCGAACGGCGGGCGGGATAACATCGCTGTCATTGTGGTAGAGGCATGAACAGAGCAAACGAGGTGAGAGTGTTATGTTAAAAGAGGGAGTTATACTGGGCGAACGCTATGAGATCATGTCCAGAATCGGATATGGCGGTATGGCGGATGTTTATAAAGCTCAGGACAGAAAACTGAATCGTCTCGTCGCGGTCAAAGTCATGAAGGCGGAGTTCCGTGAGGACAGCAGTTTTGTAGCGAAATTCCAGAAGGAGGCTCAGGCGGCTGCCAAGCTTTCCCATCCGAATGTTGTAAATGTATATGATGTCGGTGAGGACAGGGGCCTTCAGTATATCGTCATGGAGCTGATCGAGGGGATCACGCTCAAGAATTACATCGCAAAGAAGGGAAAACTGAGCGTAAAGGAAGCAACCAGTATCGCGATTCAGGTTTCTCTGGGACTGGAGGCTGCCCACAATGTGGGAATCGTCCACAGGGATGTCAAGCCTCAGAATATCATGATTTCAACCGACGGAAAGGTGAAGCTCTCCGATTTCGGTATTGCCAAGGCAATCAATTCGAACACCATCACAGCCAATGTGATGGGATCGGTGCATTACAGCTCTCCGGAGCAGGTCCGCGGAGGTTACTCTGACGCCAAGAGCGATATCTATTCACTGGGTATCACCATGTATGAGATGGTCACCGGAAGAGTTCCGTTTGATGGTGATACGACAGTCGCAATCGCGATCAAGCATCTTCAGGAGGAGATTGTTCCGCCGTCGATTTATACGCCGGATCTCCCGTATTCTCTGGAGCAGATCATTCTGAAGTGCACGCAGAAGAATCCGGAGCGCCGCTATCAGAATGTCGGTGAGCTGATCGATGATCTGAAGCGTTCACTGATCGACCCGCAGGGCAATTTTGTTCAGATCGCGCCTCTGGCCTCTCATGCGGAAACCGTGAAGATGACCGACCATGAAATGAATGAGATACGGCGCGGTATGAACAATGGAACGCTTCGCGGCGATGACGATGATGATGACGACAGGTACGAGCGCCGCAAAAAATATTTGGATCATTATAATGATGATGACGACGACGATGACGATGAAGAGGATGCCGGAAGCACGAAGCTGGAGAAGGCGATCACGATCGGCGGATTTATCGTCGGAGCAATCATCATCGTGATTCTGATCCTTGTCATCGGCAATATGGCAGGGGTATTCCATTTCGGAGGATCTTCCTCCAAGAACAGCAGTTCCTCGGCAGCAACCTCAACGAGCACGTCAGAGGAGAGCTCCTCTTCGTCCTCGGATTCTCAGGTGGAGGTTCCGAAGCTTCTCGGCATGACGCTGGAGGAGGCACAGCAGGCGACAAACAAGCTTGGAATCGGTGTGAGTGAGACCGATGAGCAGACATCGGAGGATTACTCCGAGGGTCAGATCATGGCCCAGTCGATTGAAGCGGGTACGAAGGTTGATCCCGGAACAACAATTAATGTTACGGTCAGCACAGGAAAGGCGGATGTCACGGTGCCCAGCGGTATTACCGGAGCTACGCAGCAGCAGGCGACGGATCTGCTGACGGGAGTGGGCCTTCAGGTAGAGGTTTCTCTGGACTACAGCGATTCCGTTGATGTGGGTTATGTCATCTCATGTGATCCCGCAGAGGGAACCAGCGTCGCTGCAGGAAGCACGGTGACACTGACCGTCAGCAAGGGAGAGGATGACTCGAACAAGGTGCAGGTTCCTTCTGTTGTCGGATGGTCAAAGGAAGATGCGGAATCTACCCTGGATTCCATGGGGCTTTCTTACAAGGAAAAGGAATCTGAGGATAAGACACAGGCGGACGGTGTTGTTCTTGCCGTGAGCCCGGATGTCGGCACATCTGTGGACGCAGGATCGAGTGTGACACTGACGATCAATAAGCTGAGCAGCACCAGCAGCACTTCCGCGAAGAAGTATGTGTGCTACAGCCCGCTGTCCCAGCCGTCCGGATACAATGGCGGAACCGTTAAGCTCGAGCTGGTACAGGGCGACCAGACCACAACAATTTACGAGGGCTCGGACCCATGGAATGGCGGAACGTACAGTACTCCGATCGAGAGCACATCCGGTGAGACCGGTGTGATCAATGTGTATGAGGATGGTACGCTGATCGCGAAGTATCCGAATGTAACCTTCCAGGAGGAGAGCTGACAGACAGGAAAAAGATACAGGCTGATGCGCTGACCGGGAGAGATCCCGGGCGGTGTACAGCCTTTTTCTGTTTCCGGTAATCAGAGAATCGGCAGGATGTGAGGAATGACAGGGAGAATCATTAAAGGAATCGCCGGTTTCTATTATGTAGAAACCGAAAAAGGCGAATACGAATGCAAGGCGAAGGGAATATTTCGAAAAGAGAAGATGAAGCCGCTGGTCGGGGACCGGGTGGAGATCGAGGTGCTTGATGAGACGAAGCGGACGGCAAATGTAGTGAGGATCCTTCCGCGTAAGAATTCGCTGATCCGTCCGGCGGTGGCGGGTGTGGACCAGGCTCTGGTTTTTTTTGCGCTGAAAAGTCCGGATCCGGAATCCGGGCTGCTGGACCGGTTTCTGATCTCGATGGAAAGGCAGCATATTCCGGTACTCATCTGCTTCAACAAGAAGGACATTGCGGACAGCAGGGAGGCGGCTCACTGGCGGGATATCTATGTGTCCTGCGGGTATGAGGTCCTTCTGATCAGTGCGGAGAGGCAGGAGGGGACGGAGGAGGTGATTCGACGTCTGAAGGGGAGGACGACCGTTGTGGCAGGCCCCTCAGGCGCCGGAAAATCAACACTCACCAATCTCATGCAGAGTGAGGTCCATATGGAGACCGGGGAGCTCAGCCGGAAGCTCGGAAGAGGAAAAAATACCACCCGGCATTCGCAGCTCATTGCTCTGGGGGAGGACACCTACTTCTGTGACACACCCGGATTTACCTCGCTGGATCTTCCGGAGATGGAACCGGAGGAGCTCCAGAAGTATTTCCCGGAATTTGCACAATATGAGCCGAACTGCCGTTTTCAGGGATGCTCTCATATACGTGAGCCGGATTGCGGTGTTCGGGAAGCGGTGGAGAATGGAAAAATTTTTCAGGAGAGATATGACAATTACTGCAGGTTTTATGAAGAACTGCGTGAGATGAAGAAAAGGAGATACTGACATGACTAGAATTTACCGACTTAGCCCCTCTATTTTATCTGCGGATTTTTCAAAACTCGGCGAACAGGTACGCATCCTGGAAAACGCCGGAGCACCATGGCTTCACATTGACGTGATGGACGGTCAGTTTGTGCCGCCGGTTTCCTTTGGCGATGTCGTGATCCGTTCTATCCGGCCTGTTTCGAAAATGTTCTTTGATGTTCACCTGATGGTGACCGAGCCGGACCGGTTCGTGGACGATTACGCGAAGGCGGGCGCGGAAATGTTTACCGTTCACGCAGAGGCCTGTGCGCACCTGGACCGGACGCTTCAGCATATCCATGAGAGCGGAATGAAGGCCGGGGTTGCTCTGAATCCGGCGACACCGCTGCAGGTGCTTGATTATGTGCTGGATAAGGTGGATATGGTTCTGATCATGACCGTGAATCCGGGATACGGCGGACAGAAATATATACCGTCAATGACGGCGAAGATCCGTGATCTGCGGCGGAAGCTGGATGAGGCCGGGTATCAGGATCTTCCCATTGAGGTTGACGGCGGCATCAATGCTTCCACGATTGATACTGTTCTGGACGCCGGCGCGTCTGTGATTGTGGCCGGCTCGGCTGTTTTCCGCGGAGATATCGCGAAAAATGCATCCGATCTGATGAAACGGATTCAGGAGAGGGAAATGTCTGGCAGGTGAATCGCGGGCGAAAACGCGCACCGGACGCCGGAGAAGGCTTGCGGGTATAAATTTTTAAAGTGAGAAGCCGGAACAGGGCTGCAAGAATTAGAACCCGAATATTAGAAGCCGGAACAGGGCTGCAGGCATCAGAATCTGGATATAAGAAGCCGGAACAGGGCTGCAGGCATTAGAACCCGGATATAAGAAGCCGGAATAAGCCTGCAGTTATAAGGCGGGAATGGATGAGAGCGGAAGAATACGCGGGGATAAGAAAGAACGAGAGGAAAGAAGAAAAACGTGCGGAAAGTGGTTGTTTTTTCCGGGGGAAGCATCGATAAAAGGGCTGCCCTGGAGTATCTGGATAAGGAAAAACCGGAGATCTGCATCGCGGCGGACCGTGGTGTACGGTTCTGCTATCAGAATCAGATCACACCGGATTATATCGTGGGAGACTTTGACAGCCTTTCCGCGGGTGGAACGGCACGGACATCGAAGGAGAGAGCGGATGCTGCCCCGGAGCTTGCCGCATTCCGGAGGGCAGGTGTCCCGATCGATGAATACCGTCCGGAAAAGGATATGACGGATACCGACATCGCTCTCGAAAAGGCTGTATCAGCCGGTGCGGATGCCGTCTGCTTTTTCGGGGCTACGGGAACAAGGCTGGATCATGTCTTCAGCAGTGTGTTTGACCTGTATAAGCTCTATGCGCGAGGGATTGAGGGCAGTATCATCGACGGAACGAACCGGATCTCCATGCCGGTGGGACGGAAAATCGTGATCCCAAAATCGGAGCAGTACGGAAAGTATGTCTCGGTCTATCCGTTTCGCGGAGAGGCTCACGGGGTCAGCCTCACTGGATTCCGATATCCGCTGAAGGACGCGGACATCATCCAGGGCGACGGAGGTCTCACTACAAGCAATGAGATTGTCGCTGATGAGGGTATCATCGAGTGCAGGAAAGGAATTCTGATCGTCATGGAGACAAGGGACTGATGAGGGATCATACATTCGGACAACACTCAAATGACAGATCCAGTCATAGACGATCTTATCCGCATCTGCGGTTTGCCGGCATACTTGTCAGCCTCTTTGCCGCGATGCTCCTGTTTCCCGCGCTTCCTGCCGCCGGAGCGGAAAATACCGGGACAGTGCGTACGGTTAAAACGGATGGCGCGGCTGCGGGGACGGCAGATGAAAACCGCAGAATTGTCTTTGTCGGGGATTCCAGAACGGTCGGCATGTACATTACGCTTTCCGGATCCGGCTACAGCGAGGACATTAACGCATCTCTGGGAAATGAGGTTTATATCGGACGTGTAGCCATGGGCTTTGACTGGTTTGCCGGAACAGGTATGGCAGAGGCAGAGCCCTGGATGGAACAGGGGAATACAGATCTTGTTATTCTCATGGGCTGCAATGATATGGGATCCCCTGTGAGCAGTGCGAACCGTTATGCGGAATATGTGAATGCGAATGCAGACAGCTGGAGCAGGGACGGCAACCGCGTGTTCTTTGATTCGGTGAATCCGGTCGGTCATCAGAACGGAGGAGCGGAGACGTCCTCATCAATTTATTCCAATGATGGCACCTGCGCGCCGTTCAATGACACGCTGAGAAACACGCTGAGTGACAAGGTTACCTGGATCGATTCCTACAGTTTCCTCTTGTCGGGAGGCTACGCCACAGTGGATGGAATTCATTATGACGGCGGCACCTATCGGGCCATTCACGATTATATCCGGAATGCGGTGTCGGAGGAGCAAAAGAGAGAATATACGGTTGTCTTTGACGCGGCGAGCGGCACCTGCCCTGTGAAGGAGAAAAAAATCCGGGAGGGTGAATCTCTGACGGATCTGCCTGTGCCCGAAAAAGAAGGGTATGTTTTTTCCGGATGGAGTCTGAATGGGAACGGGGTGACGGATCAGACAAAGATGCCGTCTGAGAATATCACCCTTACGGCATCGTGGAAGGCATCGGATCACACACCGTATCAGGTGATTTTTCACTGTGGGAGCGAAGCGGATGATGTGGAGACGAGATATGGTACGACCGGGGAAAAGGTAACGGTGAATCCGCCGGCAAAAGACGGATATAAAACTCCCGGTGCGCAGACCGGCGTCATTTCTCCAGACGGCACCACAAAATTTGATTTCCATTATACTCCGCTGACATACAGCCTTACGATCCGTGCCGGAAAGGGAGTCGGTCTCAACGGGGGATCGGTGCCGGGAAGTCAAAAATCCGGCGATCGGGAGCGGACCTTCACGATCCGCTGCACGTTCGGCGATGAGGTCAGTCTTCTCGCATCGGAGGAGAGGGGATACAAAGATCTGAAAGTTACCGGAGATCCGCCGGATGCGCTGTCGGGCAAAGAGGCGGGCGTCACCGACTTCCGGATGCCCGATCATGATGTGGAAATCATCATGAGTGCCGAACCCGTCATCTATCATATCCGGTACACTCCGGGGGTATACAGTACCGCAGGGCTTCCGGAGACGTACACCGTGGAGGATCTGCCGCTCCGGCTGAAAAATCCGGCAATGCCATTCCTGACGTCATTCGGATTCTGGACCTATGAAAATGGACGGGAGGTTCGGACGGTTACAGAGGCGGAGAGCGGAGATCTCACACTCACAGGGGAAGTCTTTGATTATCGGGCTGCCGCTGCAGCAGATGCAGCAGGAATTTTTCTGATGGTCATCCTGGGCGTCCTGATTCAGATGAAAAACCGCAAAAGAAAATGAAAAAGCAGGCTGCTGCACGAAAGTGCGGCAGCCTTTTTTACACGAACAGTGAGCCGCAGCCGAATGCGAAGTATATTTCAGATGATTGCCAGTTACAAAGGATAAACTATGTTGCAAGTCACCAATGAAAAAATATGGTTGACATATACCCCGTAAGGGTATATTCTAACAACAGATGAGATACCCGGCCGGGGTATTACGGGAGGCGGTTATGAAAGATTTAGAAGAGAAGAAAACAAAGATACCTGCATGCTGTTCGGATCATGCTTCGGACGGTGAAGACTGGCAGGCGGATAAGGACACTGAAACGCTCGAAGAAGCAGTACTGGCGGGAGAAAATACCTGCGGATGCGGATCGGGGAAGCACAAGGCGAGGACGCCGGAGGAGCAGAAGGCTTTGCTGACCCGTCTGAAAAGGGTGGAAGGACAGATTCGTGGTATTGAGAAGATGGTGGAGAATAATGCCTACTGTCCAGACATTCTGATTCAGGTTTCAGCCGCGACAAGTGCGCTGAACAGCTTCAACAAGGTGCTTCTCGGCTGTCATATCCGCGGCTGCGTGGCAAATGATATCCGTCAGGGCAATGATGAGACGATTGATGAGCTGTGCAGTGTGCTTCAGAAGCTTATGAAATAAGTGGAATACGGAAAGGAAAGCGTTTCGGGCGTGAAATGTGGAAAGGGAAGTATTTTGAGAAACGAATACAGAGATGGATGCATTTTGAGTAAGAAATGCGGAAATCGAAGTATTTAAATGAGGAAAGAAGGTCAAAGTCACAATGAATCAGTATATTGTAACAGGTATGACATGTGCTTCATGCCAGGCCCATGTGGAAAAAGCAGTTTCAAAGGTTCCGGGAGTGAAATCGGTATCGGTTTCTCTTCTGACCAATTCGATGGCTGTTGACGGTACAGCCGGACCGGCTGAAATCATAAAAGCGGTGGAGGATGCCGGATACGGTGCCGAGCCGAAGAATGCTGCCGCTCAGAAGCAGAGTTCTGCCGCAAAGTTTGCGGCAGAGGAGGACGCACTGAAGGACCGCGAGACGCCGAAGCTTGTCCGGCGGCTGATTCTGTCTGTCGGATTTCTGATTGCGCTGATGTATATCACAATGGGGCACAATATGTGGAACTGGCCGGTACCGGAATTTCTGGTACATAACCACATCGGTCTTGCGATTCTTCAAATGCTGCTTACGATCGTGGTGATGATCATCAACCGGGCATTTTTTATCTCCGGCTTCAAGTCGCTCTTTCACGGCTCTCCCAATATGGATACACTGGTGGCTCTGGGCTCCGGTGTATCGTTCGGGTGGTCCCTGTTCATCTTGTTCCGGATGACATATCTGCTGACAACCGGCACATCGAACATGGACCTGATGCCGCTGTATCATAACCAGCTGTATTTTGAGTCGGCGGCGATGATACCGGCACTGATCACCGTGGGAAAGACACTGGAGTCTCTCTCCAAGGGAAGAACGACAGATGCTTTGAAGAATCTGATGAAGATGGCTCCGAAGACGGCGGTTGTGGAGCGGGACGGACAGCAGGTCGAAATATCGATTGATGAGGTGCATCCCGGGGACATTTTTGTCGTGAAACCCGGCGAATCCATTCCGGTTGACGGCGTGATCATCGAAGGCACAACAGCTGTGGATGAATCTGCGCTCACCGGCGAGTCCGTTCCGGTCGATAAGGGAGTAGATGATCCGGTCAGCGCCGCAACGATAAACCGTTCCGGATATATTCGTGCGAGGACGACAAGGATCGGAGAGGACACCACGTTCTCACAGATCATTCAGATGGTCAGCGACGCTGCGTCGACGAAGGCTCCGATCGCCAGAATCGCCGACAGAGTTTCCGGAATTTTTGTGCCGGCGGTTATTCTGATCGCTGTTGCGGTGTTGGTGATCTGGCTGCTTCTCGGACAGACACCGGCATTTGCCCTTGAACGGGCCATCAGCGTTCTCGTCATTTCCTGCCCCTGCGCACTTGGACTTGCCACTCCTGTGGCGATCATGGTCGGAAACGGGATGGGCGCGAGAAACGGCGTACTGTTCAAGACTTCGGAGGCCCTTGAGAACGCGGGAAGAGTACAGATTGTGGCTCTTGACAAGACCGGAACCATCACCGAAGGCAAACCTGCGGTTACCGATATCATTCCTGCCGACGGGATCGGAAAGACTGAGCTGATGAGCGTGGCTTACGCGCTCGAGCAGAAGAGTGAGCATCCTCTCGCGAGAGCAATTGTGGCCGAGGGAGAGAAGGAGGGACTGCAAGCGGCTGAAGTGACAGATTTTGCTGCACTGACCGGAAGCGGTCTGACCGGACGGATAGACGGGCAGGTTCTTCACGGAGGTTCCGGAAGCTTTATCTCCACGCTTGCCGCGGTCCCTGAGGATCTGCTGAAAAGGGCAGATTCCCTTGCAAAGGATGGAAAAACCCCGCTTTATTTTGAACGGGAGGGGAAGCTTCTCGGGATTATTGCCGTAGCGGATATTATTAAGGCGGATTCCGCACAGGCCGTACAGGAACTGCGGAATATGGGGATTGAGGTTGTTATGCTTACCGGAGATAATGAAGCGACCGCAAAGGCGATCGGCGCGCAGGCGGGCGTGGACCGTGTGATCGCGGGCGTTCTTCCGGACGGCAAGGAGGCAGTGATCCGTGAGCTCCAGAAGCGCGGCAAGGTGGCAATGGTCGGAGACGGCATCAATGATGCACCGGCGCTCACAAGAGCTGATACGGGAATCGCGATCGGAGCAGGCACGGACGTCGCTATCGATTCGGCAGATATTGTGCTGATGAATTCCCGTCTGACCGATGTATCCGCGGCGGTTCGTCTGAGCCGCGCGACTCTTCGCAATATTCATGAAAACCTGTTCTGGGCGTTTGCTTATAACGCGCTGCTGATTCCCATGGCGGCGGGACTCTACCCGGGCATTGAGATGAACCCGATGTGGGGAGCGGCTGCCATGTCTCTCTCAAGCTTCACGGTATGCATGAATGCGCTCCGGCTGAATCTGTTCAAGGTGCATAACGCATCCCGCGACAGAGCGATGAAGAAGAGAGCGCTGCCCGAGGCACATAAGGGAGAACCTGCCGGAACGTCAGCGACAGGGATGGCTGCGGCTGCCGGTACGAATCTCTGCTGCAATGCAGCTGAAGATAAGAATGATACTAATGAAATGAATAAGGAGGACAAAAGGATGACAGAAACTGTAAAAATTGATGGAATGATGTGCAATCACTGTGAAATGCATGTAAAGAAGGCACTTGAGGCACTTGACGGTGTGGAAAGCGCGGAGGCGTCCCATGAGAAGAAACAGGCCATTCTGAAGCTCAGCCGGGAAGTGCCTGAGGATGAGATCCGGAAAGCTGTCAAGGATGCCGGATACGAATTCGTGGGAATCGAATGAATGAGATGCAATGAGATGTAATTAGAATCCGGTTCCGGCGTTCAGCCGGAACCATGCGCTGGCGCCCTCTGATTTCTGAAATCGGAGGGCGTCATTCCTGTCATACGACGGAATGCCTTCGAAAAATAAAGCCCATTGTCGTAACCGACGGACGCCGCAACAGAAGCGATCGTAAGATTAGTGTCTTTCAGCAGAAGACAGGCGCGCCGGATGCGGTAGCGGTCGAGGTATTCCTTTGGAGAAATGTGCATGCCTTCCCGGAATTCCCGGAACAGAGTACTCCGGCTGACGCCTACATAGGATGCAATGTCGCTGATGGTAAGGGAGTAGGAATAACGTGAGGCAATATATTCGATGGCGCGGAAGACATTGTCTTCTGCGGTTCCGGGAAGACGTACTTGACGTGTCGCGTTGGAGATCAGAATTCCGAGCAGCAGGTAGAGCTCCCCGGTCATTCGCACTGCGTCACAGAATGTATTCCCGAAGGCTTCGTCAATCCGCCGGAGGTGCTTTTGCACATCAACTCCGTATGGAAGTTGGCGAAGGACGAGCTGATTGCTGGAAAAATCCGTTCTGCTCACGAGAGCGGCAGCATCTGTACCGGCAAAGCCAACCCATTCATAAGTCCAGGGATCCCGTTCATCTGCCTGATAGAAAATCTCCGTCTCCGGCATAGCCAGAAACATATCTCCGGAATGAAGGCGGAAGGTATGACCGGCGGCGGTGTACGTCCCGGAACCGGAGCTGATGTAGTGGATCAGAAAATGATCCCGGACACCGGGGCCCCATTTATACCCGGGTGTGCACTTCTGTCTGCCGACGTTGTAGACGGACAGAGAAATCATGTTCTGTTTTTCCGATACCTTGTTGCTCTGCTTGAATCCCATGGGAAGCTCGCTCATTTCTTCCGCACCTCTTTTTGGAAAATCATCGAATATATGTTAAAATGTATCAGATTCTGATGCGTTCCGTTCAGACTGGCCGCAGGTCTCTGCGGGAGCTGGCTGGCACTGCAATGCAGCTGCCGTGACGGCTGAGTTCAGTATATGCCGGACAAAACTTTTCTGCAACAAAATTACATATGGATAGTACGAAAAGCTATTGTACTGTTCCGGGGAATGGTGCACAATAGAGACAGTGACGCGGGGACTTATACAGTTTGTGGCACGACTTAACGTATGAGGTTTACTGTATAGCCTAATAAGTTGTGGGGCCAAGCCCCATTAAAAAAGCGCAAAAAACCCCTATCCAATCTAAACGTGCTTTTATGGGGTAAAATATCAAATGCTATGCGAC